>JAWOHF010000193.1:0-13829 GCA_046496285.1 Candidatus Aminicenantota bacterium | reverse complement strand
GGCCCTGGGCATCATCGGCCCCGGCGGGCCGGCCTGGGGTTTCCTCATCGGCCATCGGCGGGGGCCCCGCTTCTTCGTGGAGAAGATCCTGGCGGCGGGCCGCTCCGATCCGGACTCGGCTGTCCGGCGGTTCCGGGAGACCGAAGGCCTGTGGCCGGGCCGGATCGTCGGCCTCTATGCCGTTCGGCCGGGATCGGATATCAAGCGGGCCGTTCTGGGCCCGTTCTTTTACGGCAAGCTCTTCATCGAGCTCCGCTTCGCCCGAAAAGGCCCCGTGATCCGGCCGTTCGTCGTCGAATTCGCGGATCGGTTCCGGTTCGAACCCATCCCGCTCCAGCCGCCCGGGGGGAGAAAGACCCCATGAGCGAGCCCCTGACGCACGACCAGGAAAGAGTTTGCCTCCGGCTGGCCCGGCAGGCCCTCGAGCATCATTTCCAGGGGGAAGGACGGTTCCGCCCGGCCGTCGACGACCCCGTTCTCAGGGAGAAACGGGGAGCCTTCGTCACGGTCAAGGTGGACGGCGAGCTCCGCGGCTGCATCGGCTATCCCCTTCCGCACAAGCCCCTGTTCGAGACCATCGTCGACATGGCCGTGGCCGCCGCCACCCAGGACTACCGCTTCGACCCTCTGGGGCCCGAAGACCTGGACCGGCTGCGCATCGAGATCTCCGTCCTTGGTCTTCCCGAGCCCGCCGTTGAGCCGGCGGAGGTCGAGGTCGGGCGGCACGGCATCATCGTCTCCAAGGGCTACGACAGAGGGCTGCTCCTGCCCCAAGTGCCGCTCGAGCACGGCTGGGACAGGGAGACCTACCTCCGGCACGGCTGTCTGAAGGCCGGACTCGGCCCCGACGAATGGAAGAAGGGCGCGAAGATCGAGGTCTTCACCGCCCAGGTTTTTGCGGAAGATTAGGGCTTCTGGCCCGCGTTACTTTTTCTTGGACTTGAGATTGGCCAGCTCGGCCCGGGCCTCTTCCTTGATGACATCGTCCTTCGAGGTCGTCTTGGGCAGGTCGATGCATTTCTGAAAAGCCTCGGCCGCATCGTCATGCTTCTTGAGGGCGACCAGGGTCCGTCCCAGCTCGAGATAGTGGATGACGAATTCCGGGTGCAGCTCGATGGCTTTCCTCAGGTTGACCTCCGATTCCTCGAAGGACCCCTTGGGGATCGAGCCGTAGAGAATGCTCCCGAAGACGCGCTTGGCCCCGCCGATCTCGTCCATTCTCCGGTGCCAGCGCCCGAGGGCGTGGTAGGCGAGATGGTTCGTGGGGTCGAGCTCGATGGCTTTGTCGATCTCGGCCCGGACGGCTTTGGAGGCGTCGATCTGTTCCTTCTTCCCGAGGAGAAGGAGGCGCTTTCCGTTCGAGGCCGCCAGCTGGAAATGCCCCCAGGTATCGTCGGGGTTGGCGGCGACGGCCTTGCGGGCGATGGCCGTGGCCTCCGTATACATCTTCTTCTGCCGGTCTTTGATGTCCTTGTCCGTGGCCGGGATGACGTCGGCGATATCGACCATGGCCCGTGAAGCTTTCCAGAGAGCTTCGTAGTGGTTGGGCTCGAGCTTCAAAGCTTCCTGATAGTGCTCGAGGGCCTTCTGGTCGTCGAACTGGGCATAGGCTTCGTCGCCCATCAGGACATGCTCCTCGGCCGTCTGGGCGAACCCGGTGGCCACCAGAAATGTCGCGAGAGCGATAAGGGTCAGGCATTTTTTCATTTTTCCCTCCATGCCCTATAACCTTTTATCCATTTCCGGGAAAATGTCAAGACAAATCCGGCCAGGAAGCCGGCCGCGCTCAGGCCGACGCCCAGGGGCAGCGACCAGGGCCAGGCCGGCAGGGACAGGGACACGGCGCCCGTTTCGTCGAGGAAACAGAGCAGCGCATACCCCCCGCCGCACAAGAGGCCGAGGAGTCCGGCCCAGGGCGCTTTCCGCTTCATGAACAGGGCCGCCAGGCCGGGGACGAACAGGCCTTCGGCCATGATCTTGGAGGCCAGGCCCAGGGTTTTGAGGATGTCCCCTAGCCGGGCGGCCGTCAGGAAGGCCGCGGCCGCGATGAGAGCGGTGGAGACGCGGGCCAGGGTCACGGCCCGGCCCGCTCCGCCCCTCCCCCTACTCAAACGGAGCAGGCCGCCTGTCAGCGTCAGGGCGCCGGCGTTGACGGCCGCATCCATGGTGGACAGGATCGCGGCCAGGACGGTCACGAAAAGCAGGCCGCCCAGGACCGGGCCGGACCCGAGCGAGATGAACACCGTGACCAAGGGCCGGCCCGGCGCCCCCCCGGGGTGGACGGTCAGGAAGAGCATCCCGGCGACGACGATCCCCGAATAGAAGAGGGCCAGAGCCGCGGCCGCCCCGGCCAATCCCCGGCGTGCCGACCGCTCTCCCTTGGCGGCTTGGATCCTCTGCCAGGCGATGGGAGAGATCGTCCAGGCCAGGACGAAGGAGACGGCGATGAGGAGATTGCGGTCGGCCCCGGCCAGGATGTCGAAATAGGAGCTCTTGCCCAGCCGGGCCGCGGCCGCGCGGACCTCCGCCCACGGCGAGCGGGCCCCCAGAGAGACGATCATCCCGGTGACTCCGGCCAAGAGAAGCAGGAACTGGACAACGTGGATCCGGGACAGGGCAGGAAAGCCGCCGGCCCCCGAATAGACCAGGACCAGCCCGGCCGCAAGGGCCAGCCCGGCGACGGGCGAGGTCCCCAGCAGGCCCCCCAGGAACGACCCGGCTGCGGACATCTGGGAGGCGGCCAGAACCGTCATATACCAGATGATGAGGACCGTCGTGACATGCCGGGCCGCCGGGCCGTAGCGCGCCTCCATCAGGTCGGAGAGGGACGATCCCGTCGTGGCCCGGATGCGTCCGGCCAGGAGCAGGAGGATGAGGAGGGTCAGAACGGCCGGGAGCCCGATGATCCAGAAAGCGCTGAGCCCGTCGCGGTAAGCCTCGTCGGTCGAAACGAGAAGAGAGGCCGCGCCGATCCAGGAGGCGCAAAGAGTGAACGCCACACGCGGGGCCCCGAGGCTGCGGGAGGCCAGGAAAAAACCCTCCAGCCCTTCGAGCCGGCGGCGGAAGAGCAGTCCGGCGCCCAGGAGCAGAGACGCGTACACGAGAACGGCCAGCAGGAGACCCGTCTTCATGGCGGGTCCTATATACCAGAAAGGGAAGCCGCCCGGCAATCGCTATGCTATAATGACAGACATGAGACGGTGCCTCGTTCTCCTCATCGCCGCCCTCCTCGCCGGGGGGGCGGTCCGGGCCCAGACCCCGGAGGAAGCCGCGGCCAACCTGGAGAAAGCGCTCCGGGCGGCCGGCACCCTCCAAGCCCGGTTCGAACAGCTCCATTACTCCATGTCGGTCTCGGCCCCCCTCCGGGAACGAGGCGACCTTTATTTCCAGCGGCCCGACCGGATGCGCTGGGAATACCGCGACCCGCAGGACAAGGTGTTCCTCTTCAAGGACGGCGTGTTCGAGATGTACATCCCGGAGGACAAGACCCTGACCCGGAGCCGCGTCTCCCCGGAGGCCTACGAATCCGACATCCTGGGCATCCTTCTCGGCATGAGGTCTTTCGCGGAGGCCTACGTCATCGAGAACAACCCGTTCCCGACCGACGCCGAAAGGGTCCGGCAGATCCGGCTGACCCCCCGGGAGGAGGGCGAATTCTCCCACATCCTGCTCGAGATCGACGAGCGGACCTGGCTCCTGCGCCGGGCCGTCTTCATCGAGTGGGCCGGGAACAAGCGGGAGTTCATCTTCAGCCAGGTGCGGACCAACGTCCGCCTCTCCCCGCGGATATTCGAGCTCAAGGTCCCCCCGGACTGCGAGATCATCGACGACGGCGAAACCCTTCGCCGCTGAACCTTTCGGCCCCGGGTCCGTATGAACACCCGAGGGCGGGACGTCCTCGATGACCGAAGACACCAAGCTTGTAGAGCGGGCCCTCAGAGGAGACCGGAAGGCTTTCGAGATGATCGTCCTCAGATACCAGCAGCCCCTCCTGAACTACCTCGGCCGGACGGCCGGGGAGCGGGAGACGGCCCTCGATTTCGCCCAGGACATCTTCTTGAAGGCCTACTCTTCCCTGGGCTCCTACCGCCCGACCTGGAAATTCAGCACTTGGCTGTTCACGATCGCCTCCAACCACATGATCGACCACTGGCGGAAGAAAAAGCTCCCCCTGGTCTCCCTGGACCAGCCGGTCGATGCCGGGGACGGGTCGCTCACGCCTCAGGTCCCGGACCCCGGCCCTTCGGTCGTCCGCAAGCTCGAATTGACCGAGATAAGGGCCCGGATCGAACGGGCCCTGGAGTCCGTCCCCGGCTCGCTCCGGGAGCTTTTCGTCCTGCGGCACGTCAACGAGTTCTCCTATGAGGAGATCGCCGACATCAAGGGACTCCCCGTGGGAACGGTCAAGAACCGCGTTTTCCAGGCCAAAGAACTGCTTCGCCGGAGGATGGGGACGCCATGAAGGACTGCCTTTCACCGGACAGGATCTTCCTCTATCTCGAAGGGGAGCTCGAGCCGGGCGAGCGCCGGGCCTGCGAAGAGCATCTCGGACGATGCCCGGGTTGCCGCGCCGCTTTCGAAGAAAGGCGTCTCCTCCACGAGGCCTTCTCGAGCCTCCCCCCGCTCGAGGTTCCGCCGAGCTTCGCCCGGTCGGTCATGGCCGGGATCCCGGGGGACGCCGGAACGGCCTGGCGCCGGATCGCGGCGGCCGCGGCGGCCGCTCTCGCTTTCGCCTCCGGGCTGCTCGGCCTCCACCTTCTCACCGGTAAAAGCCTCACGGGCGTCCTGCTCTCCCCGAGCCGGGGCCTGGGGGCCGGCCTCGGCGATCTCCTGCCGTTCCTGGCCAAAGCCCTGAAGTCGGCGGGCCTTGCCCTGGAGCTTCTCTTCGAGCTCGTTTCGACCCTGGCCGGGGGGCTCGTGGTCCTGTCCTCGGTCATCAGGCCGGGGCTGGCCGGCCCGGCCATCGGCCTGGGGCTCATTCTGTCCGTGCTTTTGCTCTTCGGAGCCGGGCGACTTCTTGCCCTCGGAGAAAAACCATGATCAAGAGAATGCTCTCTCCGGTCCTTATCGCCGTCCTCGGCCTCGGCCTCATGGCCCCTCTTCGAGCCGCGGACGAGACCGCCGGCGATCGCCGGCAGATCCGCGTCGGCCCCGGAGAAACCCAGGCCAAGATCTTCAGCCTGGGCGGGGACGTGACGGTCGAAGGCCGCGTCCGGGAGGACGTCCTGGTCATCGGGGGGTCGATCACCGTCAGCGGCGAAGTCGGACAATCCGTGGTCGGGATCGGCTCGAGGATCGTCGTCCGGTCGACGGCGGTCATCGGCGAGGACCTGGCGGCCCTGGGGGGGACCCTCGAAAAGGAGCCGGGCTGCGCGATCGGCGGGGATACGATCTATTTCCAGACCGCCGAGATCGGGGACCGGCTGTTCAAGGACGGCCTCTTCAAGGGCGTCTTTTCCCTGTCCCTCATCCCGATCATCATCGTCATCAAGCTCATCATCATCTTTCTCTGGCTCGCGGCGGCCGTCATCGGCGCCGCCCTGTTCCCGAAGCCGCTGGCCTTCGCCTCGGAGCGCATCCGGACCTCGTTCTGGTCCGCTTTCGGGGTCGGGCTGCTGGCCATTGTCGTCTTCTCGGGCCTGGTCGTTTTCGCCGCCCTGCTGAGCATCGTCCTCATCGGCATCCCCGTCCTTCTCGCCCTGTCGGCGGCCGGCTTCATCATCAAGGTCTTCGGCCGGCTGGCCGTTTTCCACTTCCTGGGCGGGAGCCTCCTGCGGGCCTTCGGCTCGCGGCCGGCCCCGGTCCTGGGCGCCGTCCTGGCCGGGCTCTTCATCTACAGCCTGATCAGCTTCGTTCCCGTCTTCGGGTTCCTCTTCGGGCTGGTCATGAGCGCCGTCGGCTGGGGGGTCGCTCTCCGGACGAAGTTCGGGACGACGGACAACTGGTTCAAAAGGAAGGCTTAAAGGGCGGTCAGCGCTCGAGGATCTCTTTTTCCTTGGCGGCGGCCGTTTCCTCGACCTTGGAGACGGTGTCGTCGAGGAGCTTCTGGAGCTGCTCGATCCCCGAGAACTTCTCGTCCTCGGTGATCTCCTTCTCCTTCTCGAGCTCCTCGATGAACTCTTTGGTCTCGCGCCGCATGTTGCGCAGCGTCGTCCTCTCTTCCTCGAGCATCCGTCCGATCTTCTTGGCGATCTCGCGGCGGCGCTCCTCGTCGAGGGGCGGGATGGGGACGCGCAGGACCTTGCCGTCGTTGAGGGGGTTCAGGCCGAGGTCCGCGCCGCGGATGGCCTTGTCGACCGGCTCGAGCATCCCGGGATCGTAAGGCTGGACGACGATCAAGGTCGGTTCGGGGACCTTGATGGTGGCCACCTGGTTGACGGGCGTCGGGGCGCCGTAGTAGGCGACCTTGATGTCCTCGAAAATGCCGATGTTGGCCCGGCCCGTCCGGAGCATCCCCAGCTCCTTGCGGAAATGATCCAGGGAGGCCTTCATTTTTTTGTCCACGTCCCTCAACGCGTCTTTGAGCATCTCGTCCCTCTCGAGCGAAGATGATATCCGGGGCGGCGGGGCCCCGGCTCTAATAGACCCGTGTCCCGATCGTCTCGCCCAGCACGGCCCGCTTGATGTTGCCCCTCTGGTCCATGTTGAACACCAGGATGGGCAGGCCGTTGTCCTTGCAGAGCGAGATGGCCGTAGCGTCCATGACCTTGAGCCCCTTCTTGAGGACGTCGATGTAGCGGATGGTCTTGAACTTCCGGGCCTTCTTGTCGGTCATCGGGTCGGACGTGTAAACGCCGTCGACTTTGGTGGCCTTGAGGATGATCTCGGCCCCGATCTCCATGGCCCGCAGGGCCGCGGCGGTGTCGGTCGTGAAGTAGGGGCTGCCGAGGCCCGCCGAGAAGATGATGATCCGGCCCTTCTCGAGGTGACGGATGGCCCGCCGGCGGATGAACGGCTCGGCCAGGGACTTGATCTCGATGGCCGAGACATGGCGGGTCATGACCCCGGCTTTCTCCAGGGCCGACTGGAGGGCGATGCCGTTCATGACCGTGGCCAGCATGCCCATCTGGTCGGCAGAGGTCTGGTCGATGCCGACCCGGGTCCCCTTGACCCCGCGGAAGATATTGCCGCCGCCGATCATGACCGCGATCTCGACGCCCATTTCATGGATCTCGCGGATCTCCCGGCCGATGGCCAGGGCCCGGTCGTAATCGATGCCCGAGCGGAGGCTGCCGAGGAGAGATTCGCCCGACAGCTTCAGGAGGATCCGTTTGTAGGCGGGCTTGGACATGGCTTTCGGGGCCTATTCTACACCCGAACGGGCGCCGGGTTCAATCCTGGCCGATCTCGTAGCGCGTGAAGCGTCCGACCTTGATGTTCTCGCCGATCTTGGCCACGGCCTGGGCGATGAGGTCCCGGACCTTGACCTTGTCCTCACGGATATAGGGCTGGTCGAGGAGGCAGATCTCCTCGAAGAACTTGCCGAGCTTGCCCTGGACGATCTTGTCCATGATCTCGGGGGGCTTCTTCATGTCGCCGAGCTGGGCCTTGATGATCTCTTTTTCCTTGGCGACGATGTCCTCGGGGACGTCGCTCGAGGAGATGTAGCGGGGCTTGGCCGCGGCGATCTGCATGGCGATCTCCTTGAGGAGACCCTGGAACTCCTGGTTCCTGGCCACGAAGTCGGACTCGCAGTTGAGCTCGACGAGGACCCCGATCCGTCCGTTCATGTGGATGTAGGACCCGATCAGCCCCTGGTTGGCGGCCCGGCTGGCCTTGGCCTCGGCCCGGGCATGCCCTTTCTTCCGCAGGATCTCGATGGCCTTGTCCATGTCGCCGCCGCATTCGGCGAGGGCGCTCTTGCACTCCATCATGCCGATGCCGGTCTTCTCCCGGAGCTCTTTGACCTTATCCGCTGTGATCTCCATCTCGTCCTCTTTCTCAGTTGTCTTCGGGCGCTCCGCCCTCGGCGGCCTCTTCGGCGACGGGCGCCGCTTCCGTCTTCTGCTCCATGAGATCCTTGCTGATCCGGTTCTTCTTGCCCTCGACGATCGACTCGGCGACCTTGGAGGCGAACAGCTCGATGGCCCGGACCGCGTCGTCATTGCCGGGGATGGGATAGTTGATGTCCTCGGGGTCGCCGTTGGTGTCGACGACGGCCACGATGGGGATCTTCATCTTGCGGGCTTCGGAGATGGCGATCAGCTCCTTCGAGGAGTCGATCACGAACATGGCCCCCGGCAGCTCGTTCATCGTCTTCAGGCCGCCCAGGTTCTTCTGGAGCTTGCGGTAGACCTTCTCGAGCTTGGACTGCTCCTTCTTGGACATCAGGTCCCAGCGGCCGTCCTCCTTCATCTCCTCGAGCTCCTTGAGCTTGTCGACGCTCGTCCGGACGATGGCGAAGTTCGTCAGCAGGCCGCCGAGCCAGCGCTGGTTGACGTAGCTCGACTCGCACTTCGACGCGTAATCCCGGACGATGTCCTGGGCCTGCTTCTTGGTGCCGACGAACAGGATGTTCTTGCCCCCCTCGGCGACGCCGCGGATGTAGTTCAGGGCTTCCTTGAAATTCTTGATGGTCTTCTGCAGATCGACGATATAGATGCCGTTCCTCTGCCCGAAGATGTATTCCTTCATCTTGGGGTTCCAGCGCTTGGTCTGGTGCCCGAAATGAACGCCCGCCTCCAGAAGTTCCTTCATCGTGACTGAAACCAACTCGAGCCTCCCGTATCCGATTTACCGCTTATGGTACTGCGGCGCCTTGCGGGCTCCGAGCAACCCATATTTCTTCCGTTCTTTGACCCGGGCGTCCCTGGTCAGCAGGCTGGCCTGCTTGAGCACGGGCTTGAGCTCCCTGTTGTACTCGACCAGGGCCCTGGCGATGCCCAGCCGGATGGCCTCGGCCTGGCCTTTGGCCCCGCCGCCGTTGACCCTCATGAAGATGTCGAACTTGTTCTCCATCTCCGTGAGGAGGAGCGGCTGCCGGATGATGACCTTGTAGGAATCCAGCCGGAAATATTCGTTGTAGGGCCGGGGCCTCTTGTTGACGAACAGCGTGATGTCGCCCTTGCCGGAGCGCAGGAAGACGCGGGCGATGGACGACTTTCTTTTTCCCGTTCCGTAATATTGGATAAGACTCACGGTGCCTCCTAGATCTTATAGTCCTGGGGGTTCTGGGCTTCGTGGGGGTGCTGAGGCCCGCGGTAGACCTTGAGCTTCTTGTAGACGGCCCGGCCGAGCTTGCCCTTCGGGATCATGCCCCAGACGGCCTTCTTGATGACCTCTTCCGGCTTCCTGACCAGCAGGTCCTTGAGCTTCTCTTCCTTGATGCCGCCGGGATAGAGGGAGTGGGAATAGTAGGTCTTCTGATCGAGTTTGCGGCCGCTGACCTTGATCTTCTCGGCGTTGACGACGACTACGAAATCCCCGGTGTCCAGATGGCTCGTGAACTGCGGCTTCTTTTTCCCCCGGATCAGGTCGGCGATCTCAGTGGCCAGACGCCCGAGGACCTTGCCCTCGGCGTTGATCAACCACCATTTCTGCTCGATTTCATCCTTTTTGGGAATAAACGTCCTCATTGTCTTCTAACCTTAATAGAGAGATAGAAAGATGGGCTAGGATACTAAATTCCAAGTGAATTGTCAACTTTCGGCCCCGATCGTCGCAGGGGGGCCGGCCGCTGCGAGGAGGAGCTGTGCCGTCAGGCGCCCTTTTTCAGGTCTTCCTCGAGCTTCTTGCGCTCGGCGGCCCTCTTCCTCAGCTCCTGGAACCTGTCGAGGAAACGGTCGCCCTCGGCGTTGTAGCGGGCTTCCTTCTCCGGCTCGAGCTTGGCCAGAACGGCTTTGTAGAGGGGCCCCATCCAGGCATAAGGCTCGGGATAGTTCGGGTCGAGGTCGATGGCCTTCTGGATGGCCTCGAGGGCCTTGTTGGCCGACCGCAGCCGTTCGTTCCGGTTCAGGAACTGGAAGCGGTAGGACTGCGACCAGAGGTTGACGCCCAGGGCCAGCCAGGCCTCCGCGGAATCCGGCTGGAGGCTGATGCGCTTCTCCCAGAAGGTGCTGGCCCGCTCGTAGGCCTTCAGGGTCTCCTCGGGGCTCCCGGAGCTCTCCTGGAGGTAGGTGGCCATGTAGGCGTAGCCCTGGGGGTTCTCCGGGTCGGCTTCGATCCGGCGCAGGTACATGGACTCGGCCCTCTTGGCGATCTCCGGGTTGTCGCTGGAATAGCGCTTGTAGAACTCGGCGATGACGTAGTAGTTGCTCATATCGCCGGGCTCTAGCTCGATGATCCGGAGATAGAGTCTCTGGGCCTCGTCAAACTTCCTGAGCTTGTCGTACATGTCGCCCAGGGAGTAGATGATGTCCTTGTTGTTGGGCTCGATCTCGAGGGCCTTGTTGAGGGCTTCGAGGGCCTTGGTCTCGAGCTCCTTGTTGAGCGGGGTGTCCACGCCGGGCCGATAGAGCTGCTTGTAGCTCTCACCGAGGAACCGGTAGGCCTGGGTCATCTCGGGGTTGAATTTCAGGGCCTGCTCGTAGGAGGTGATGGCCTTGCGGTATTGGCTCTCGGTGAAGTGCCCGTTGGCCTGGGTGAAATGGTGGTTTGCCGAGAGCTTGGCGTAGCTGATCTTGTCACAGGCCGCAAGGGTGAAAACGACGGCGAGGGCGACCAGTGCGAGAAGCGCGATATGGGTCTTTTTACGGAACATCGTGACCTCCTTATGGTCCTGACTTTTTCACATAGAAGGACAAGTCAATATTTATAGACCAACGGACCCTCAAAGTCAAGAAAAAAGCCCGTCTCCGCGATTCTTTGGCCCCGGAAGTTCAGCTCGAACGGACGAGCAGCCGGAGGGGCGTCCCCTGCAAACGGAAGTCCTCGCGGAGGGTCTCGAGGAAGAATCTCTCGTAGGCGGGGGCCAACGGGCCCCGGGAGCCCAGAAAGAGGATGAAGGTCGGCGGGAGGACCCCCTTCTGGGTTATGTACCGGAGCTTGACCTGGGCCCCGCTCTTCAGCCGGGGCGGATGGACCTCGGCGATGCGGCCCAGGAATTCGTTGAGCTTGGAGGTCTCGATCTTCCGCGAAGCGGCCTGGTGGACTTTCTCCGCCATGTCCAGGATCTTGACGACGCGCTGGCCCGTGACGGCCGAGACGTACACCAGCGGCGCGTAGCTCACGAAACCGAGCTTCCGGTAGACCCGGTCCTTGACGGCTTCGGCATCGACGGCTTGGGCATCGACGAGGTCCCACTTGTTCAGGGCGATGACCAGCGGCTTCCCGGAGTCGTGGGCCAGCTGGGCGATGCGGGCGTCCTGACGGGTCGGGAACTCCCGGACATCGAGGACGAGGCAGATGACGTCGGCCTCCCCCATGTTGGCCTTGGAGCGGATGATCCCCGCTTTCTCCCGGCTGTCGTCGGCGCCGGAGAACTTGCGGATGCCGGCCGTGTCGACGAGGCAGAACGGCTTCCCGTCGCGGACGATGAGGGTGTCGGTGCTGTCCCGGGTCGTGCCCGGGACCTCGCTGACCAGGAGGCGCTCCTCGCCTGAGAAGCGGTTGATGAGGGACGACTTGCCGACGTTGGTCCGGCCGACGATGGCGATCTTCAGCGGTTCGTCTTCGTCACGGGCGGGGCCCGCGGCGGGCAGGGCCGAAACCAGGGCCTCCTCGAGGGGGCCGAGGTCGAGACGATGCTCGGCGGACACGAAAAAGATGTCCCGCGCGCCCAGGCGGTAGAAATCGGCCTTGACGAGGTCCTCCTGGAAGGGAGAATCGACCTTGTTGACCACGACGAGCATGGGCTTGTCGAGCTTTTTCAGGCTCGCGTAGAGCTCCTCCTCGGCCGGGGCCATGTCCCGCTTGCTGTCGAGGACGAAGAGGACGAGGTCGGCCGAGCCGGCTTCCTGCCAGGCCTTCTCGCGGACCTTGACGCTCAGGGGTTCGTCCCGAACGCCGAACATCCCGCCCGTGTCGACCAGGGTGAACCGCCGGCCCTCGACCGCGGCCGACGCCGATACGCTGTCCCGGGTCATGCCGGGCAGGGAGTGGACGAGCGACTTCCGGCGGCCGAGGATGCGGTTGAACAGAGTGGATTTGCCGACGTTGGGGAAGCCGACGATGACGACCCGGGGGAGCTTCTTCACGGCCGGACCCGGTTCACTTGGCCACGAGGGCGAGATTGGCGGCGAACGGACGGGACAGGTCGACGTGTCCTCCGAGCGTCTCCCGCTCGGCGCCCTCGACCAGGATGACGACCCTCTTGATCGGCCGGAAATTGACGGCCAGCGTGTTGACGACGGCGTAGACCGCGGCCAGCTCCGAGGAAGAGCCGTAGGAGAACTTCTCCATGATCTCCTTGCCGAAATCGACATAGGCGGTGCCGTCCTTATTGACGAAGACCTGCCGGACCCGGGTCTGGGGCGGGAGCGGCGAGAGGTAGTCTTTCTCGGAGCCCTTGATGAGCTCCTCGAGGGCCCGCTCCGCTTCGTCCGCGGGCGTCGGGCCGGCGACGATCTCCCTCGTCTCGCGGTGCAGGAGGTCGTCGTCGTCGGACAGGAAAAAGAGGCTGACCTCGACCCGCCCGGCCGGCTCGTCCGCCGACGGCGGGGACTTGGAAAGGACGGGTTCCGCGAGGTGCTTGATCTCTTCCCGGCCTCCCCCCGTGTAGAACAGGACGGCCAGGGCGACGAGCGCGACAGCGAGCGCGCCCAGGACGACGGCGCGTCTGGAGATCCCGGTTTTCTTATCTTCAGCCATGGGGGGCCTACGGTGCCGACCTCAGATATCGGGCCAAGCCCCGGTAGATCGCGTCGGCGATCCCCGCCTGGAATTCCTCGGAGGCCAGCTTCTTTTCCTCCTCGGGGTTGGACAGGAAAGCGGCTTCGACCAGGATGGCCGGGCAGGCGACGCCGGCCAGGACCTTGAAGGGGGCCTGCTTGATGCCCCTGTTCCTCGTGCCCAGGAGAGCGTTCAGCTCGCCCTGGACCATCTCCGCCAGCCGGCTGCTCTCCCGGATATAGGCCGTCTGGGCCATGTCCCAGAGGATCATCATCAGGTCGTCGTCGCTCGAGGGGTCGATGTGGCTCTCGAGCTGGGAGGAGTTGTTCTCGAGGTAGGCCAGCCGCCGGGTCTCCTCGTCGGTCGCGTTGAGGTTCAGGAAGAAGGTCTCCGATCCCTGGGCTTTTTTCTGGAGCGCGCCGTTGGCGTGGATGCTGATGAAGACGTCGGCCTTGTGGTTGTTGGCGATGGCGGACCGGTTCTCGATCGACACATCGACGTCGCGATCGCGGGTCATGACGACGTTGAAGGCCATGTTCTTCTCGATCAGGGCCTTCAGCTTGAGCCCGACGGCCAGGGTGATCTCTTTCTCGAGGTTCCCGAACTTGCCCTTGGCCCCGACCTCGATGCCGCCGTGCCCGGGATCGATGACCACGGTCTTGATCCGTTCGGCGCCGCGGGCTGCGGGCGGGCCCTGGGAGGGGACCTGGCCGGAGAGTCCGGCGACGGACAGGCTCCCGGCGAAAAGAAGAAGGAGGGGCAGTCCGGCGGCCCGGGTCAGGAGCTTTCTATTCTTCAACACGTCACTTGATCCGAAACTGGTGGAGGCGGCGGGAATCGAACCCGCGTCCGAAAGCATTCAACAGCAAGTCTCTACATGCTTATCCTCTTCCGGTCTCTCGCCGCACGGCGCTCGAAGAGGAGGAACCCCGCACGGCCAGCCCCGAAGGTGTTTCGCTCCCCGGCCTCAGGACCGGACCGGTTCGCTATCCCGCTGGGTCGGCGCTCCGGAGGCCCCGCGGGAGAGGACCCCAGGAACGGCGAGCCTTTCTATTAGGCCG
>JAWOHF010000172.1:0-7468 GCA_046496285.1 Candidatus Aminicenantota bacterium | reverse complement strand
AGAGCGAAGACCGAAGCCAGTCCGAGGCTGAACGCTTTGTAGGATGTCACAGGCCGTTCGTTCATGTCGGTCGTCCTTCAGGAGTTGCGGATCTTGAAGAAGTCGGCCGGCGGGCCGAACGTCACGCTCTCGATCAGTTCGGGGGAGGTCCCGATCTCCCGCGAGGCCTCCCTCGAACTGATCGAGAGCGTGACGTTCGGCCCGCCGGCCGACTTCTTCAAGATCCACAACTCCTGAAGGACGACCGACATGAACGAACGGCCTGTGACATCCTACAAAGCGTTCAGCCTCGGACTGGCTTCGGTCTTCGCTCTCGTCGGGGGGATCTTTCTCGTCCTGCCGGGAGAGATGCTGGCCTTCTTCAACGCCGTCTCCCGCCGCTTGGGAATGGTCGCGGGGCCCGAGGGACGTTCTTTCTTCGGGGTCCTCGCCGCGGCCTACATGTACGTCGTGACGGCCCTGGCCTGGCTGATGTACAGGTCGCCGCGGGAGAAGATCTATCCTCTTCTTCTGGGGCAGGCCAAGATCGCCAGCTCGGCCGTGTCCTTCCTGATGTTCGCCGTCCACGCGCCTTGGCTGGTCTATCTCGCGAACGGGATCGTCGACGGAGGGCTCGGCCTCGTCGTACTGGCGATGTATCGCAGAGTGGGGGCCGGGGGCGGGGGGACCGGATCTTGAAGGTCAGCCGGTGAACCTGCGCCTCTCTCTGGCCCGTCTTTATCTGCCTTCCGGTCTTCGGAAGCGAAAGCTCGCGGAGCTCCTGCGGCGGACAGCCCGGGCGTTCGGCGAGGCCGCGCCGTCCGTCGAGGGCCTATCTCTCGGGGGGATGCGCCGTCTTTACGCCGAATTCTCCAGGGCGGCGGGCGAGAGGGCCCTGAACCGTCCGTCCGGGCCGGCGGAGGTCGAGAGGCGCCTCTACGACGAGGCCGTCGGCCTGGGCCGGGAGCTGGCCGGAGAGCTCCGGGTCTCTTCGCCTCGAGAGGTCATGGCGGCGGCCAGGGTCCTCTACCGCGGCCTGGATATCGATCTCAAGGGCGGGCCTTCCGGCGACATCGTCGTCCGGCGCTGCTCCTTCAGCCGGCATTATTCGGCCGAAGTCTGCCGTCTCATGTCCCGGCTGGACGCGGGCGTCCTGGCCGGGCTGGCCGGCGGCGGGGAGCTCGAGTTCTCCGAGCGCCTGACCGAGGGGGCCGGCTGCTGCCGGGCCCGATTCTCTTTTCCGGAGGCGCCCTGATGCGGACCGCCATCGTCGTCGGCAGCGGCGCGGGCGGGGCTGCGATCGCCAAGGAGCTCCAGGATAGCTTCGAGGTCCTGGTCCTCGAAGCCGGCCGGGAATTCCGGCCGTTCGCCCTGAGCTTGGCCGTTCCCGAGAGGCTGAAGAGGCTGGGCCTGCTGTTCGACGAGCGCCATATCAGCCTTCTCTTCCCCTCGATGAAGGTCCAAAGAACGAGGCGGGGAATGGTCCTCGTGCGCGGCATCGGGACGGGGGGGACCACGACGCTGGCCACGGCCAACGCGTTACGCCTCGATCAGGGGTTGAAGGCCATCGGCGTCGACCTGGACGACGAGTTCGCCGAGCTCGAGCGCGAGATCACGGTCTCGATCCCCCCAAGGACACGCTGGAACGAGACGACACAGCGGCTGTTCTCGGTCTTCGAGGAGATGGGGCTCGAGCCGCGGCCCCTGCCGAAGATGCGGCGGCGGCAGCCGTGCGCCCATTGCGGGCGCTGCGTCCTCGGTTGCCCGTCCGGAGCGAAATGGGACAGCCGCGAGTTCCTGCGCGTTGCGGTCGATCGCGGCGCCCGCTTGATCACCGGATGCCGCGTCGGCAGGGTCGTTATCGAGAACGGCCGGGCCGTCGGGGTGGCGGCCAAGGCCGGGTCCCGGCGCGAGTTCTTCCGAGGGGATGTCGTCGTCCTGGCCGCCGGAGGCTTTGGGAGCCCGGTCATCCTCCAGAACACGGGCATCCCCGCCGGGGCCGGATTGTTCGTCGACCCCGTTCTATGCGTAGCGGCGCCTTGGAAAAACGCCCGCCAGAACAGGGAGATCCCCATGCCCTTCGCTTCCGAGCGCGGCCCGTACATGCTATCGCCCTATTTCGATCACCTGAGCTACTTCTTCAACGGCGATTGGCCGTCGGGCGCCGGGGACATCCTGAGCCTGATGATCAAGCTGGCGGACGCGCGATCGGGGACGGTGGCGGACCGCGCCGTCGACAAGGACCTCACGCTCCAGGATACGGAAGCGCTTGGGTCCGCCGTCGACGCCTGCGCGGCCATCCTCGGCCGCATGGGCGTTAAAATGAGCGAAATGTTCTTCGGGACGCTCAACGCCGGGCACCCGGGCGGGACGCTCCCGTTGACGGGCGAGGACGCGGAGACCCTTCGCCCCGGCCGGCTCCCCGAGAACCTCTTCCTGGCCGACGCCACGCTCCTCCCCGCGTCCCTGGGCAAGCCTCCCATCCTGACCATCATGGCCCTGGCCAAGAAGATCGCCAAGGTCATTCGAAGGGACTTCGCGGGACCCTAGATCCGGACGCGGATGCCCTTCGGCGCCACGATCGCGCTTTACATACTTCCGGATCGATAGTAGATTAACGAGCGTCCGCCGGGGAAGGCGGGCGAACAACGATCCGGAGGAGGAGACGATGCCGATCCAAAGAAAACATCTGGCCCTTGTTCTGGTCTTGGCCCTTCTGGTCCCTGTCGGATGCCGGCCGAAGGCCAAAGCCGCGCCGCTCAAGATCGAACATGAGAGCTATACCCTGGCCAACGGCCTGGAGGTCATCCTCCACCGGGACGCCTCCGATCCCATCACGGCCGTCGCCGTCCAGTACCATGTGGGCTCCAATCGCGAGGAGCCGGGCCGGACGGGGTTCGCGCATTTGTTCGAGCACATGATGTTCCAGGAGTCCCAGCACGTCGGGCAGGACCAGTTCTTCAAGATGATCCAGGAGGCCGGCGGCACGCTGAACGGCGGCACGAGCCGCGACGGGACGATCTATTTCGAGGTCGTCCCGAAGAACGCCCTGGAGATGGCCCTTTGGCTGGAGGCCGACCGGATGGGCTTCCTGCGCCCGTCCATCACCCAGGAGGCCTTCGCCAACCAGCAGGACGTCGTCAAGAACGAGAAGCGCCAGGGCGAGAACCGTCCTTACGGCTATGCCTCGCACATCCTGGGCAAGCTCCTCTATCCCGAAGGCCACCCCTACAATTGGACGGTCATCGGCTCCATGGAGGACCTGACCCTGTCCACGCTGAAGGACGTCCACGAGTTCCACCAGAAATGGTACCGGCCCAATAACGCAACCCTGGTCGTGGCCGGTGATTTCGACCCGGCCCAGGCCAAGGCCTGGATCGAGAAATACTTCGGGGAGATCGAGCCGGGGGACGGGATCAGCGATCCCAAGCCCCGACCGGCCGGCCTCGACAGGATCAAGAAGGCCTACTGGGAAGACAACTTCGCCAAGTCGCCCCAGCTGACCATGATCGTCCCCACCGTCGAGCAGTACCATCCCGATTCCTACGCCCTTTCCTTCCTGGGGCAGCTCTTCGCGCAGGGCAAGAAGGCCCCGCTCTACAAGGTCGTCGTCGAGGAGAAGAAGCTGGCCCCCCAGGCCTCGGGATTCCAGTCGAGCAATGAGATCGCCGGGGAGTTCCGGGTCACGATACAGACCTATCCGGGCAAGGACCTCGACGAAGCGGCCGCCGCCATCGCCGAGAGCTTCGAGCGGTTCGAGAAGGAGTCCTTCACCGAGGCCGACGTCGAGAGGATCAAGGCCGGCATCGAGACGCAGTTCTACAACGGCATTTCGAGCGTTCTCGGCAAGTCCTTCCAGCTGGCCCGCTACAACGAATACGGCGGCTCCCCGGACTTCATCACCAAGGACCTCGAGAACATCAAGGCCGTGACGAAGGCGGACATCCTCCGCGCCTACGAGACCTACATCAAAGGCCAGCCCTACGTCATGACGAGCTTCGTCCCCAAGGGACAGCTCGGGCTGATCGTCGAGGGCTCCGAGCCGTTCACCATCGTCGAGGAGGCCGCCAAGGCCGAGAGGATCGCCGCCGAGAGGCCCGCGGAAGAGTACAAGGTGGAGCCGCTGCTCACGTCCTTCGACCGCAGCGCGCCGCCCCCCATCGGGCCGGACCCGGAGATCACGCTGCCCGGCGTGTGGAAAGACGAGCTGTCGAACGGGCTCAAGATCCACGGGATCGAGCACACCGAGCTGCCGCTCGTCCAGTTCTCCCTGGTCATCCGGGGAGGCCAGCTGCTGGACGACCTGGCGAAACCGGGCGTGGCCAACCTCCTCAGCAACATGCTGATGGAAGGGACCAAGGCCAAGACGCCCATCGAGCTGGAGGAGGCCATCGACGACTTAGGGGCCAACATCCGGGTGATGGCCAACCGGGAGTCCATCACGATCATGGCCAACGGCCTGGCCTCCACGTTCGACCAGGTCTATCAGCTGGTCGATGAGATCCTGCTCGAGCCCCGCTGGGATGAAAAAGAGTTCGAGCGGATCAAAAAGCAGACCATCGAGAGGATCAATCAGAGCAAGGCCCAGCCCACCGGCGTCGCCCAGCTCGTTTTCAGCCGGCTTCTGTTCGGCGACGGCCACATCTACGGCCGGCCCGTGACCGGGACCGCCGGATCGGTGGAGGCCATCACGATCGAAGACCTCAAGAGCTTCTACGAAAGGAATTTCTCGCCGTCGGTCAGCCATGTCACCATCGTCGGCAATATCGCCCAGAGCGACGCTGTGGCCATGTTCAAGGCCCTGGAAGCGAAGTGGGCGGCCAAAGAGGTTGTTTTCCCCGAATATCCCGCGCCCGCGCCTCCCGCGAAGTCCGCGGTCTATTTCGTGGATACCCCCGGCGCCCGGCAGTCCGTCATCAACATCGGCTGCCCCGCCCTGTCGGCCCAGGATCCCGACTACTATCCGGCCACCGTCATGAACTATAAGCTGGGCGGCAGCTTCAACGGGTTCGTCAACCTGGTCCTCAGGGAAGAGAAGGGATACACCTACGGCGCCAGGACGGGATTCTCAGGATACGCGGGGTCCGGTATCTTCTCCGCCTCGTCCCAGGTGCAGGGCACGGCCACTCAGGAATCCGTCGAGATCTTCAGGGACCTGATGCGGAAGTACAGGGAAGGGATCTCCGAGGAGGACCTGGCCTTCACCAAGTCGGCCCTGATCAAGGCCAACGCCCTGGGGTTCGAGACCTTGGGGAGCTTGATGTCGATGCTGAACGACATCGCTCTCTACGGCTACCCCGATGATCATGTCAAGCGGCAGGAGGCGTTCGTCAAGGCCCTGACCCTGGACCAGCACAAGGAGCTGGCCCGGAAGTACATCGACCCCGACAAGATGATCTATGTCGTCGTGGGAGACGCCGCCACGCAGATGAACCCCCTGGCCGCGCTGGGCTTTGGCCAGCCGGTCCTCGTCAAGCAGGATTAGCCCGGCCGGATCAAGCGACTTATTTCTTGCGGGCCAGCTCGATGATGTCGGTTTCGCCGTCGAGCACGAGACTGACTCAGGAGAATTCCCGGAAAGCGCCGGCGAGCTTCTGTTCGTCGAGCGTCCTTTCCTTGAGGACCGGGGCGCCCTTCAATCCTCCGAGGTCCTCATAGGTCCGGCGGTCCGACCGGTAGATGACGCCCAGGGGGATCCGGTCGCCCCATTCCAACGCCTTCTCGAAGGCGGCCGCCCGGTCCGTGGGATCGTAGAACGCCTCGTCCAGGACATAGACCCGTTTCTTGTACCAGTCGAAGGTGTTGACCTTGTTGAAGGACACGCAGGGCTGGAGGATCTCCAAAAAGGAAAAGCCCTCGTGCCGAACGGCTTGTTTGATCAAGCCGGCCAGATGGTCCATGTCCCCCGCGAACCCGCGTGCGGCGAAGCCGCAGTCGCCGGCCACGGCCAGGGCCAGGGGCTTTTCAGGGCCCAGGAAATTGCCTTCCGGCGTGGTCCCCGTGATCATGCCCTTGTCGGTGGTGGGGGAGGCCTGCCCTTTGGTCAGCCCGTAGATCTGGTTGTTGTGGACCAGGTAGGTGATGTCGAGTTTGCGGCGCATGGCGTGGATGAAGTGGTTCCCCCCCTCGGCGTAGCCGTCCCCGTCCCCTCCGGCGGCGATAACGACCAGATCGTGATTGGCAATTTTGGCGCCGGTCGCCGCGGGCAGAGCCCGGCCGTGCAGGCCGTTGAAGGTATTGCAGCGGAGGTAATGGGGGATCTTGGCCGCCTGCCCGATCCCCGAGACCATCAGCACGTCCTCGGGCTTCAGCTCCAGCTGCGCCAGGGCCCGCTTCAGCGCCGTGAGGATGACGAAATTCCCGCACCCCGGGCACCAGGCGATCGGGTCTGTGCTCTTGAACAGGTCTTTGTCAACCATGGCCGTCATCCCTTCTCGTTTTCCAGTCTTTCCTTCAGTTCATCCGGCGTGAACGGTCTTCCATCGTATTTGAGGATCATGGTCTCGATGTGGAGGCCGGTCTCCATCCTCAACAATTTGCAGAATTGACCGAGGGCGTTGTTCTCCACGGCGATGAGGCGGGCCCTTCGCGATATCTCCCGGGGGATGGGATCCTCGGGAAGCGGATACAGCTCGCTGAAGTGGATGTAGCCCCAGTTAGCGCCTTCCTCCCGCAGCCCTCGAACGGTCTCGTCGATTGCGCCGAGTGTCGATCCCCAGCCCACAAGGTAAGTTTCGGCGTCGGCATCGGGGAAGATCCTCGGGCCCGCCATCTCCGCCCTCATGCCGGCGAGCTTGCGCAGCCTCTTGTCGACCATGGCCAGGCGGACGTCGGCGCTTTCGGTGATGTGCCCTTCCACGGTGTGCTCGTCGCTGTCGGCGTAGACGACCTGGCCGGGAGTGCCCGGCAGGAGCCTCGGCGAGATCCCCGACTTCGTGATCTCATACCGGGCATATTCGTACGGTTTCATGCCCGTCAGCTTCTGTTCGGACACGAGGCTCTGGGCCCCGTTGAACAGATCGTCCATGACCAACGGATCCGTCGTCCAGGAGGAGTCGTTGAGGACTTGGTCGCCCAGGACAAACACCGGGGTCTGGTATTTTTCCGCTAGATAAAGAGCTTTGCCGATCAAATGGAAGGCCTCTTGCGCGTTTCCGGGGGCAAAAACGGCTCGGGGGAATTCTCCATGGGCGCAATGCGTTACAAAGAGCAGGTCCGCCTGTTCCGTCCGGGTCGGCAATCCGGTCGCCGGAGCGGGGCGCTGGCAGTCGACGATCACCAGCGGAGTCTCGGTCATTCCGGCCAGGCTGATGCCCTCGACCATCAGGGCCAGGCCGCCCCCCGACGTCCCGGTCATGGCCCGCGCGCCGCTGAAAAATGCCCCGATGGCCATGTTGACGGCCGAGATCTCGTCCTCGGCCTGTTCGACGACGATCCCGAACTCCCGTTGTTTCGACGCCAGGTACTCCATGATCGAGGTGGCCGGCGA
>JAWOHF010000003.1:0-2696 GCA_046496285.1 Candidatus Aminicenantota bacterium | reverse complement strand
GGCGAGCCGGTGCCCGACCGGTTCTTCGAGGTCCTCGTCCGTTACGAGGACCGGCGCTTCTATCTTCATCCCGGGGTCGATCCGCTGGCCGTCGCCCGGGCGCTCTGGACGAACGTCCGGTCGGGGGAGGTCCGCAGCGGGGCCAGCACCCTGACCATGCAGGTCGTCCGGCTGTCAAGGAAAGGGCGGCCGCGGACGATCCTGGAAAAGCTGCGCGAGGCTGTGCTCGCCGTGCGCCTCGAGGTCCGCTGCTCGAAGCGGGAGATCCTGTCGCTTTTCGCCGCCCACGCGCCGTTCGGCGGCAACGCCGTGGGGCTCGACGCCGCCTCGTGGCTCTATTTCGGGCGCAGCCCCGAGCGGCTGAGCTGGGCCGAAGCCGCCTACCTCGCCGCCCTGCCCCAGAACCCGGGGCTGATCGCCTCGCCCGGGGGCCGGGCCCGCCTGCTCGTGAAAAGGAATGCGCTCCTCGAACGGCTGCGGAGGAAAGGCCGGCTCTCCGATCTCGAATGCCGGCTGGCTGCGGCCGAGCCCATGCCGGCGGGCTTCCGTCCCGTGCCGAGGGAGGCGCCCCACCTTCTCGACACCCTGGCCGCCCGGTCCGGCGGGCGGTCTCCTTTCCGGTCCTTCCTGAAGTCCGACCTGCAGAGAGCGGTGACCCGGGCCGTCGAGGACCAGGGCCAGCGGCTGATGAGCCGCGGCATCCGCAACCTGGCCGCCGTGGTCATCGACAACCGGGCGGCGGCCGTCGTCGCTTATGTCGGGAACGTCGGCTTGGACAGGAAAGGCGACCTCGGCCAGAGCGTGGATATCCTCCAGAGCCCGCGCAGCACGGGCAGCATTCTCAAGCCCTTCCTCTACGCGGCCATGCTCCAGGAGGGCGGACTGACGCCGCTGACCCTGGTCGCGGACACGCCCGTGCGCTATGAGGGCTTCAGTCCCGAGAACTTCGACCGCCGCTTCCGGGGGGCCGTTCCGGCGCGCGCGGCCCTGGCCTGGTCGCTCAACGTGCCGGCTGTGCGCGAGTTGCGGGAGTTCGGCATTCCCCGGTTCCAGAACCTGCTGAGGCGGTGGGGGATGACGACGCTCGACCGGCCGCCCGACGACTATGGGTTGACGCTCGTCCTCGGAGGGGCCGAGGGCCGGCTCATCGAGGTCGCCTCTCTCTACGCGAAGATGGCCCAGCTCGCGCTCGAGGCCGAGGGCGGCGGAAGGGAGATCCGCGTCCTGCGCGACGAGGCGGACCGGCCTTCGAGGATGAAGGATCTCGGAGAGGGGGCGGCCTTCCTGACGCTCGACGCCCTGGCCGCCGTCAACCGGCCGGACGAAGAGGGCTTCTGGCGCAACTTCAGCTCGTCGCAGTGGGCGGCCTGGAAGACGGGCACGAGCTTCGGGCTGAAGGACGCCTGGGCCGTGGGCGTGACGCCGAACTACACGGTGGGCGTTTGGGCGGGCAACGCGGACGGGGAGGGCGCGGCGGAGCTGACCGGCCTGGCGGCGGCGGCCCCGGTCTTCTTCGACCTGCTCAACCTGCTGGACGCGGGCGGGCGAGTCGAGCGGCCGCCGCTCGGGCTCAAGCCCATCCGGGTTTGCCGGGACTCGGGTTTTCTGGCCACGGACCTGTGCCCCTCGAGGACGATCTGGGTGCCTGTCGAGAGCCGTTTCGATAAGATGTGCGCTTTTCATCGGAACGTCCACCTGGACGATACTGGGCTGTTCCGGGTCGACAGCCGCTGTGAGTCGGTGGACAGGATGAGGGCCCAACCCTGGTTCGTCCTCCCGCCCGCGCAGGAATATTATTACCGGGTCGACCATCCGGAGTACAAGCCGCTGCCGCCGCTGCGGGCCGACTGTGCGGGCGGGGCAGGGCTCGAGACGGGGGCGTCGGTCATGAGCCTCATCTACCCCCATCCGGAGCTGTCCGTCTACGTCCCGGTGGAGCTCGACGGGAGGCCGGGCGAGGTCGTCTTCGAGGCCGTCCATCGGAAGCCCGGCGAGGTCGTCCACTGGCACATCGACGACCGGTACGTGGCCTCGACCAGGCGCTTCCACCAGATCGCGGTCAACCCCGACCCCGGCGGGCACGTCCTCGTCCTGGTCGACGGCGAGGGCCGGCGCTTGGAGAGATGGTTCGAGGTCGTCAGCCCGGCCCGCCGCGGCCGCTAAAAATGGGGACACGTACCTCCGGTACATGTCCCCTCCTCATCCTTGCGGACGGAGAGGGGCGATGACGCAGCGGAGCGGGGGCCCCCCGTCCGCGCGCAGCCGCTGATGCCGAAGAGCGCTTTGGAGCGGCGAGCACGGCCGGGGGTGCTCCGCGAGAGGAACCGTCCCGAGCCCTACTTCTTCATGTCTTTGTCGAAAGCGACCGTGGACGGCGAGAAGTTCATCCGCCGGACGAATTCGAGCGATTCCTTGGCCCCGAACTCGCGGTCCATGGCGTTGTCCTCCCACTCGACCGACAGGGGGCCGTCGTAGCCGATGTCGTTGAGCTCGCGGATGACGGCCTCGAAATCGACGTCGCCGTGGCCGGGGGACCGGAAATTCCAGCCGCGCCGGACGTCGCCGAAGGGCAGGAACGAGCCCAGGATGCCGGCCTTGCCGTCGAGGGTCACGGCCGCGTCCTTCATATGGACGTGGTAGACGCGGTCGGCGAACTCGCGGATGAACAGGTGCGGCTCGACGCCCTGCCAGACGAG
>JAWOHF010000332.1:0-10254 GCA_046496285.1 Candidatus Aminicenantota bacterium | reverse complement strand
AGGGCGATCGAGAGGAGAAGCAGAGCGGCACACAATATGTTTTGGTCGCGCATGCCCATAACCGGGCCAGACTATATCCCCCGACTCGCGGCCATGTCAATATCGGACCCGCAGCCGGACGGGGCTTGACAGCCCACGGCTCTTAGGAGAACAATATCCCCATCAGGCTAAGGTTAAGGAGGACCTCATGACCCCACGCACATCCATCGCCCCGGCCTTGAGAACACTCGGGTTTGGCTTCCTCGTTCGGGGTTTCGACCTTCTCGTCCCCGCCGCGGCGCGGCTCGCTGCCAAGGGCGTCGGGCCGCTCGCGCCGGTCAGCACGAACACGACCGAGGAAGGCCGCAAGCTCAACCGCCGGGTCGAGCTCGTGGCCATGCAATAATTTAATCTCATTCCACCCGTCAGAGGAGGAAACGCATGAAAGGCAAGAGGATCCGTTTGACTGGAGCGCTCGTCGTCGCTCTGCTCTTTGCCGGTGCGGCCCTGAACGCCGAGATCTACATCAAGCAGACCCGCAAGACCGACCCGTTCACGGTCATGGGCCAGACCCAGCCGGAAAAGGTCGAGACGATCGTCACCTGGCTGGGCAAGGACCGTGTCCGGGTCGACACCGGCGACGGGACGACAATGATCGTCCTCGGTGACAAGAAGATCATGTACATGATCAACCACGAGGACATGACCTACGCGGAAATTCCCGTCGGCGGGGATGCCATCGGGGCCATGATCAAGAAGGAGGGCGGTGAACAGGGCGAGGAGGCCATGAAGATGTACCAGCAGATGGCCCAGTCCATGATGGGCAGCATGGAAGCCAAGGTCACGCCGACCGACGAGACCAAGAAGATCAAGAGCTGGACGGCCCGCAAGTATCTCATCGAGATGTCCATGGCCATGGTCAAGACCAAGTCCGAGGCCTGGGCCACGGAGGAGATCAAGATCGATCCGCGACTCTACTACATGGCGGCCAACGCCATGATGGCCAGCATGCAGGGCTTCGACAAGATCATCCAGGAGATGCAGAAGGTCAACGGGATGATCGTCTATCAGGAGACCACGAGCGAGGTCATGGGCGCTCAGATGAGGATCGTTGAAGAGGTCGTCGAGTTGGCCGAGAAGGCCGCCCCGGCCGGCGCATACGAGGTCCCCAAGGGCTATAAAAAGGGCTAATTCCGTCTTATCAGCGCTTTTTGCCCCCCCTTTTGCAGGCAATAAGGTCCTAAGGGGGCGGGAACCAAAATCAGGCCGGGCTTTCTCCTTCCGATTTATCGTCGGAGGCCGTTTCCGGGCTTTCGCCTTCCGGGGTTTCTCCGGCTTCTCCGGAGCCCTCGGCGCCCTCAGGCATCGGTTCTTCCCCCTCGAGCGGAGGCTCGGGCCCTTTCTGCAACCGTCTCAGCCTCTTGGCTTCCTGCTTCTTGATCCGCCTGAGCTCCTTGCTCCGCTTCTCGCTTTTATATGCTCTGTTGCCTCTGCCCACCAAACCTCCTCGCTTACGGATTCGGGCCCATCATACAAGGAAAGGCCAAGGGATTCAAGCCGCGAGGGCCGGCTCCGCGCACGCTCAGAGATGGAAGTCGCCCGAGGCCTCCGGCTGGTACAGGACCGATTCCACCTTGAGCACGCGCGTCCCGTCCGGGACGGCAAGCTCGACGGTGTCCCCCGCTCTGTAGCCGAGCAGGGCCGTGCCGATCGGGGCCAAGACCGAGATCTTGTCCTGGCTGATATCGGCCTGGTGGGGGAAGACCAGCGTGTAATCCTTCATCTCGCCCGACTGCATGTCGCGGACGCGGACCTTCGAGTTCATGGTCACCACATCGGCCGGGACCTCTTCGGGTTTGACGATGTGGGCCTTTTCCAGCTCTTGGGCCAAGTCGGCCAAGTGTTCCCTGTCGCGCCCCGTCTGGAAAGCGGGCGATTCCAGGATGGCCCTGAGCCTTGTCCGGTCGAACTCGGTGATGAAAATATCCGGCCTGTCCATGACGCCCTCCAGGTTCATTGCCGAGACTCGGGGCCCTCGCCCCGCCGTCATCCTCGTATTTTATCCGACTTGGCCCCCGTTTACCAAGGTTTTTCGTGTGCCGGCCGGGCTTCAACCTCCGGGGCGATTGGATTATAATCCACTGGAGCATGATGGACTCGAACGATCGGAGCCGCGCGGCATGAGGCGCATCGGAGCGCGCACGGGACGGTGTCGGCCGGAACACGGGCGCGCAGCCCTGCTCCTCGTGGCCGTCTTCATCATGGTTCCCCTTGGAGCGTCGGCGGAAGTCGCGGTGGAATTCTCGCTGGCCGCCCGGCCTTTCCTTCTTGGCCCTTCCAAGATGCCCCCGCGGCCGGGTGTGGTTTGGGAGGCGATCGACATGCCGTTGTTTTCGGCGAGGCCATGGGCGCGTCCGGCCACGGGGGTCGCGGCGGGAGCCGCGCATCCATCCGCGGAAGGCGGCCGCAAACGGCCCTGGCTGGCCGGCGCCGAAGTCATCGGTGTCAACATGGGCCTGTGGGCCTACAGCCGCTATATCGCCAAAGAGGATTGGGCCTATATCAGCTGGGAGAGCATCGAGGCCAATTTCCGCAACGGCTTCGAGTACGACGACGACGGGTTCTTCACCAATTTCTTCATGCATCCCTACAACGGCCTCTTCTTCTACAATGCCGCCCGCTCTCTGGGCATGACCTATGCGGGATCGGCCCTCTACACCCTGGGAGGCAGTCTGATGTGGGAGATGTTCTTGGAGAACCAGTATCCGAGCACGAACGACCTGGTCACGACTGTCGCCGGAGGGGTCTATTTCGGGGAGCTCGCCTACCGGATGTCCTCGCTTATCCTGGACGACACCGCGACCGGCGCGAGCAGGACCTGGCGCGAGATCCTGGCCCTCCTCGTCAATCCCATGCGGGGCCTGAACCGGCTGATCCTCGGAGAGACGTGGCGGACGAGCGACGTCAATCGCCAGATCCGGGCACCGGTGGATGGATACGTCGCGCTGACGAGCGCCTTCGTCCTCACCCGAAAGGATCCGCAGATCGGGGCCGCCGGCACGGCGGTGGAGCTGGATTTCATCTACGGCGAGCGGTTCACGGACGGGGCCGGGCGAAAGCCCTTCGACCTGATCATTTTCAACGGCGGGCTTCGGATGGCCGGCCGCTGGGCCCACCCCGACATCGACTCCCACGCCTTGGTCTGGGGCCATGAGAGCCACAACGGGAATGGCGGCGGGCGTCTCATCGGGCTCTTCCAGCACTTTGATTACTTGAGCAACGAGCTGATCGATTTCGGAGGGACGTCCCTGGCCGGTGGTGTCGTGTCGTTCTTTCCCCTGGGCGCGGGCGGAAAGCTCGAGTTCAGGTCATCGGCCCAGCTGGGGGTGCTGCTCATCAGCGCCACCGAGAACATCCGTTTCCCGGAAACGAGCGGCGAGTACCTCTACGGCATGGGGCCGATGATCAAGTTCGACGCCCGGCTGGACCACGGGAGGTGGGGGTGGTTGAGCCTGAGGTTCAACCACTACCGGAATTACGCCATCGAAGGGAAGAATTCCGCCGACCGGCCCAGCCACGATTTCTTGAGCGTCCTGAAGACCCATTACGGCGTGGCCATCCGCAGAGGGGTGGGGTTGAAGCTCGAGTACTCCTGGTATTTCCGGCAGAATTATTCCGAGGGCTACGATCGTGTCGACACGACCCTGTCCCACCTCGGGCTGTCTCTTACGTTGGGTTTCTCGTGAGTAAGTAAAATGCAACAGCCAAGGCAGTTGAGGAGGGCGCTGGGCCGGTGGGACCTGACGGCCATCGGGGTCAACCAGGTCATCGGCGGGGCCATCTTCCTGATGCCGTCCCAGGTGGCGGCCTACGTGGGCAACTGGAGCCCGCTGGCCTTCCTGGCCATCGGGCTGGCCTCGCTCCTCGTGGCCCTGTGCTTCGCCGAGGTCGGCAGCCGGTTCGAGAGCACGGGCGGGCCCTACCTCTACACGCGGGCGGCCTTCGGGCGGTTCGCGGCCTTCGAGGTCGGCTGGATGCAGTGGTTCACGCGCGTGACGAGCTACGCCTCGGTGGCCAACGGCATCGCCCTGGCCCTGGGCTTTTACTGGCCGACCGTCAAGACGGGCTGGAGCCGGGCCCTGATGCTCACGGTGCTGATGGGGGCCCTGGCTTTCATCAACATGCGCGGCATCCGGCAGAGCGCCTGGACGATCAATATCCTGACCGTCGGCAAGCTCGTGCCGCTCGCGCTGTTCATCGTCGTGGGGCTGTTCTTCATGGACCCGGGGCGGCTCGTGCCGCTCCCGCCGCTCGACGGGGGATCGGCCGCGGCGGCGGCCCTTCTGCTCATCTTCGTTTACGGCGGATACGATGTCATACCGGTGCCGGCCGGCGAGGCCAAGGCCCCGCGGCGCCACGTGCCGTTCGCCCTGGTCTCGACCATCGTCGCGGTCACGGCGGTCATGACCGCGGCCCAGGTCGTGGCCATGGGGACGCTTCCGGGGATCGAGGGGTCGGCCACCCCGCTGGCGGACGCGGCCTTCCTGTTCATGGGCGGCGCCGGGGCGCTCGTGATCGGCATCGGCTCGATCGTCTCGATGACCGGCAACAACGCCGGGCAGGTGCTGACCGGATCGCGGATGCTGTTCGCCCTGGCCGAGCACGGCGAGCTGCCGGGCTTTGTCGGCAAGATCCACCCGGTCTACCGGACCCCGGCCAACGCCGTGCTGATCACTTCGGTCGTGGCCCTTGTGCTGGCCATATCGGGCTCGTTCGTGTGGCTGGCCATCGCCAGCGCCGTGTCGCGGCTTCTGACCTACACGGCCTCGTGCGCGGCCACCCTTGTCCTGAGGAGCCCGCGCTTCGAGGGCAAGGTCAGCCCGGCCACGTTCGTCGTCCCGCTTGGGCCGGTGGTGCCGGTCCTGGCGCTGGTCGTCTCGGCGGCCGTGCTGGCCGGGGCCTCGCTCGCCCAGCTCGCCGGCGGCCTGGCGGCCCTGGCCGCCGGCGCCCTCCTTTATGCCTTGGCTGCTATAAAGCGCACATAGCCTATTCGATAGAAAGCCAGTTCCGACGGCGGCGTTTGTCAAGCCCGAGCCTCCCGGGATATACTGAACGGGATGTATCCCTATCTGCGCGTGGCCCGCATCCTGGCCCGGGCGGCCCTCAAGCCCCGGGCGGGGCTCGACGACACGAGCGAGCTCACGCTGCGCGTCTGGCCGAGTGACATCGACACCTACCCGGAGATGAACAACGGCCGCTTCTGGACCGTCATGGACCTCGGCCGCTACGACCTCGCGTTCCGGATGGGCCTCATGCAGATGGCCCATCGCAAGGGGTGGTATTTCGTGGTCGCCGGCGGCAGCATCCGCTACAGGCGGCGCCTGCCGCCGCTCGCCCGCTTCACGCTCCGGACCGCGCTCGTCGGCCACGACGGCCGCTGGTTCTACTTCGTCCAGGAGTTCGTTCACCGCGGCCGGATCGCCGCCCAGGCCGTGGTCCGGGCCGGGCTTCGGACGAAGACGGCGGCCATTCCCTCCGTCGCCATCCTCGAAGCCTTCGGCCGCGAGGATTGGGCGCCCCCGCTCCCCGAATGGGTCCGGGCCTGGATCGAGGCCGAGGAGGCCCGCCCTCCCCTCTGAGAGCCGACGGAGCCGGCGACGGCTCGCGTCCCGCTCGAGGCCCGGCGTTCTTTGGCGGGGGAGGGATATCCGTATATAATGATCGCCTCGTTGACGAACGCGCTAAGGAGAGAACGATGATCAAAAAAACTGCGCTTTTCCTGCTGGCGGCGGCCGCCCTCATCCTCGGATCGGCCCCCGTTTCGTTCGGGCAATGGTTCATCGACGTCGAGAACGGGCTGGCTCTACCCGGTTACAACGACGTCCGGATCCCCGGCGACACCGGGACCCTCTTCTCGTTCGCCGACGACCTGAAGACGGACCCCGCGTACTTCTTCCGGTTCCGGGCGGGCATTCACTGGAAATCCCGGCACACCGTGTCCTTCCTGGCCGCGCCCTTGCGTCTCCATGCCGCCGGGACCTTCGACCGGCCGGTGTTCTTCTACGAGGAGACCTTCCCCGCCGGAGTCCCGGTGACGGGCACCTACAAGTTCAATTCCGTGCGGCTGACCTACCGCTACGATTTCATAAGGAAGGGGAAATGGCGGGTGGGCGCCGGCCTCACAGGAAAGATCCGCGACGCGGCCGTCGGGCTCGAGGGGGGCGGCCTGGCCTCCACCAAGACGAACATCGGCTGCGTGCCCCTGCTCCATCTCCGGGTCCTCTGGCAGTTCCGCGAGGCCTGGGGACTGCTGCTGGAAGCCGACGGGGCGGCGGCCGCCCCCGGCCGGGCCGAGGATGTTCTGCTGGCCCTGCAATGGAAATTGAAGGATAATCTGACCTTGAAGGCCGGATATCGGATCCTCGAGGGAGGCGCGGACGTCGAGGAGGTCTACAACTTCTCGCTGATCCACTACCTCGGCGCCGGTCTGACGTTCACGTTTTGAACCCCCGGAAAGTCAATAAGGAGGAGCGACCGATCATGAAAAGACAAGCCGCGATCATCATCTTCGCCCTTGGGCTTCTTTGGCTGCCCACGGTTTCCTGTAGATCCGAGGCGCCCCCGCCCCCGCCCGCGACCGCGACCGACGCGGCCGCGGCGGCCGCCGCCCAGGGCAACCCGTTCTTCGCGCCCTACGGCACGCCGTTCAACGTCCCGCCGTTCGACCGCATCAAGACCGAGCACTTCCTTCCGGCCATCGAGGAAGGCGTCCGGCGCGAGCAGGCCGAGATCGACGCCATCGTCGGCAACCGCAAGGCCCCGACCTTCGAGAACACGATCGCCGCCCTCGACCGCACCGGGATCTTCCTCTCCGAGGTCAACGCCGTCTACGGCGCCCTCCAGGGCGCGCTCACCGACAAGGAGCTCCAGGCCCTGGCCCGCCAGACGGCGCCCATGCTGGCCGCCCACCGCGACAACATCGCCCTCAACGAAACGCTCTTCCAACGCGTCAAGGCCGTCTACGACAAGCGCGAAAAGCTCAAGCTCGACCGCGAGGAGCTCTTCCTCCTCGAGAACACCTACCGCGATTTCGTCCGGGCCGGGGCCCTCCTCGACGAAGGCCAGAAGGCCCGGATGCGCGAGCTCAACCAGGAGCTGTCGCTCCAGACCGTGAAGTTCGGCGAGAACGTCCTGGCCGAGACCAACGCCTTCCAGCTCGTCATCGATAAGAAGGCCGACCTGGCCGGGCTGCCGCCCTCGGTCGTCGCCATGGGCGCCGAAACGGCCAAGCAGGCCGGGCTCGAGGGGAAATGGCTGTTCACCATCCAGGTCCCGAGCATGACTCCCTTCCTGACGTATTCCGAGAGACGCGACCTCCGCGAGAAGCTCCACCGGGCCTACTTCATGAAGGGCGACAACGACAACGAGCACGACAACAAGGACGTGGCCAAGAAGATCGCCGACCTGCGCCGCCGGCGGGCCGAGATCCTCGGATATGAGAACCACGCCGCTTTCGTCCTCGAGAACAACATGGCCAAGACCCCCGAGCGCGTCGAAAGCTTCCTGCGGCAGCTCTGGGAGCCGACGGCGGTCAAGGCCCGCGAGGAGGCCGCCGCCCTCCAGGCCCTCGTCGATCGCGGCCGAGGCCGGTTCGAGCTGGCCTCCTGGGACTGGTGGTATTACACCGAAAAGCTCCGCCAGGAGAAATACGCCCTCGACGACTCCGCCCTGCGGCCCTACTTCAAGCTCGACAACGTCCGCGAGGGGATCTTCGCCCTGTGCGAGAAGCTCTACGGGCTGAAATTCGTCGACAAGCCGGAGCTGCCGCGCTACCACCCCGAGGTCCAGGTCTTCGAGGTCCAGGAGGCCGACGGCTCGCACACGGGCATCCTCTACATGGATTTCCACCCCCGGCCGAGCAAGAGGAGCGGCGCCTGGTCGGGCGGCTTCCGGCGGTCGTGGTACGACCAGGGCGTGCGCGTGCCGCCCGTGGCGACCATCGTCTGCAATTTCACCCGGCCGACGGCCGACGCGCCCTCGCTTCTTTCGACCGACGAGGTCGAGACCTTCTTCCACGAGTTCGGGCACGCCTTGGCGACGCTCTTTTCGCAGGGGCGGTACAGGAGCCGCAGCGTGGCCCGCGATTCCGTGGAGCTGCCGTCGCAGATCATGGAGCACTGGGCCTTCGAGCCGGAGCTGTTGGGGCTCTACGCCAAGCACTACCGGACCGGCGAGACGATCCCCGATGAGATCGTGGAAAAACTCGACCAGAGCAGCCTCTTCAACCAGGGCTTTATCACGGCGGAGTATTTAGCGGCCTCGATCCTCGACATGGCCTGGCACACCCTGCCCAACCCGGCCGAGATCGAGGCCCGCGAGTTCGAGAAGGACCTCATGGAGGGGATCGGGCTCATCCCGGAGATCGTCCCGCGCTACCGCAGCACGTACTTCAGCCACATCTTCAGCGGCGGATACGCGGCCGGCTACTACGCCTACATCTGGTCCGAGGTCCTCGACTGCGATGCCTACGAGGCCTTCAAGGAGAAGGGCATCTTCGACCGGGCCACGGCCGAATCGTTCCGCAAGAACATGCTGGAGCCGTTCGGCACCGAGGACCCCATGGCCCAGTACGTGCGCTTCCGCGGCGCCGAGCCCAAGATCGACGGCCTGCTCCGCAAGCGCGGCCTTGGGGTCGGACCTCAGGATAATTAATAAAATCAACAGGATAGATGCTATTTCGGGCCGCCTCCAAACTGTACGCGACGCGTTTTTGGCCCCAAAAACGATATAGCCGAAGCCCATGTCTGGAGTCCAAAACATGAAAAAGCCGCTCGTTTCCATCACCCTCCTGGCCTGTCTCCCTGCTCTCATCCTGATGACCCTGACGGTCTCAGGCTCCACGCCCCGCACGCGTATTTCGCTCCCCGCTCATGGCCAAGCCCAATCACCGCCCGCCGCCCTCGCCTCGAACCCCTACGCCCCGGACACGCCGGAGCCAGGTTCGGTCGAGGCCATCGCCAGGTTCACGACCGAGGCCCGCTTCGGCAGCCCCTGGGTCGCCTATGTGCCGGCCTCCGACACGGTGATCTCCCCGACCCGCTATCTCGGACGCATCGTCGGGGCCGAAGGCGAGCTGTCTTCCGTCTCCCAGATCTACGGCTATTTCCGCAAGCTGGCCGAGACCACGCCGCGCGTCCGCGTCGAGACCATCGGCCGGACCGAAGAGGGCCGCGAGATCCTCCTCATCGCCGTCTCCGACGAAGCCGGCATCCGTGATCTCGACCGGCTCAAAGAGGCCACCGCGGCCCTGGCCGACCCGCGCCGCACGTCCCCCGAGGCCGCCGAGGCCATCATCGCCTCGGCCCGGCCCATCTACTATTTCAACGCCGGCCTCCACGCGACCGAGCTCGGCAGCCCCGAGATGGTCATGGAGCTGGCCTACCGCCTGGCCGTCTCCGAACAGCCGATGATCCGCCGCATCCGCGGCGAGGTCGTCGTCCTCATCAATCCCGTCTCCGAGCCCGACGGCCGCGACAAGCAGGTCGAGTGGTTCTACCGCCACCTCAAAGGTAAGACCGACTTCGAAAACCTCCCCCCCGTCTCGCCGCCCTACTGGGGCCACTACGCCTTCCACGACAACAACCGCGACACCCACCAGTCCGCGCTCGCCCTGTCCAAGGCCGTCAGCCGGATGTTCTTCGACTACCACCCGACCGTCTTCCACGACCTCCACGAATCCATCCCCCTCCTCCAGACCTGGAACGGCACGGGGCCGTTCAACGCCAACATCGACCCCATCCTCATCAACGAGTTCTTCGCCATGGCCTTCGCCGAGGTCGGCGCCCTGACCTCCCTCGGCATGCCCGGCGTCTGGACTTGGGGCTTCGGCGAGGGCTGGGGCCACCACTACCTCGACTCGATCGCCGTCAACCACAACAGCATGGGCCGCGGCTACGAGACTTTCGGCAACGGCACGGCCGAGACCGTCGAGCGCGTCCTTCGCCCGAACGAGGAGCGCTACGTCAACCGCCCCGTGACCAGTCGCGAATGGTACCGCCCCCTGCCGCCGCCCCGCAAGTTCCGCTGGTCGCTGCGCAACAACACGAACTACATGCAGACCGGCTGCCTGGCCATCCTCGACTACGCCGCCAAGAACGCCAAGGAGATGCTCCGCGACTTTTACCGCAAGGGCTACAATTCGTGGCAGAAAGGCGTCAAAGGCGGTCCGCACGCCTTCGTCATCCCCGCCGAACAGGGCGACCGCCGTCGCGTCGC
>JAWOHF010000308.1:0-4011 GCA_046496285.1 Candidatus Aminicenantota bacterium | reverse complement strand
GTAGGCCCAGTCCTTCCCGTCGTTGTCCAGTTGACCGCTGATGGACATCTCTTCTGCCCATTCTTTCAGGAGAGCAGAAATATCCATCGGACGGACCGATGTTTTGCGGAGTTCGATTTCAACAGACATTATGAGCTCCCTACCTCATAACATAGCCGAAGAATTCCCGGAGGCGGATGATCTCGTCGTCGAGGCCGGTCATCTCCCAGCGGATAAGGGACTGAGGGATGAGGCCTTTGGCGAAGAACTCGTCGAGGAACGCCCTGAGCTCGAAAGTGCCGGACTCAGGCTCGAAATCAATCCTCCCCATCACGAAATGATGATATCGCTGGCCGCCGATGGAAGTCAACAACGCCAGAGGCGGAATATTCATGCTGTCGAGTTTCTGTAGAGTTGAGCGCGGAAAACCGCTAAAAACCGCATAAACCGACTTAAAGCGCTTTTTTGCGGGACGACAGCCGAACTCGTTGATCTATCAGAGACAACAGAGAGGATTTGATGGAGCCAGCGAGAGGGATCGAACCTCCGACCTGCTGATTACGAATCAGCTGCTCTACCGACTGAGCTACGCTGGCTTAGAGGCTCGATTAAATTAAACGAATCCGCCCGTCCTGTCAAATCGACCCGGGGAACGGCCGGGGACACGTACCGGTACATGTCCCCTTGTCGTCCCCTGGCCTGGCCCCTTTTAAAAAGATCGCGAATCGCATAGAATACCCCTTCGTTCGCCCCCGAGGGCGGACCCGATCGAATTGAAAGCGCCGAAAGCACCATGAGTGGAATGATCATCAAGAAGCTCGAACTGCAGGGATTCAAGTCCTTCGCCGACAGGACCAAGATCGCCTTTCACCCCGGCATCACGGCCGTCGTCGGGCCCAACGGCACCGGCAAGAGCAACCTCGTCGACGGCATGCTCTGGGTCATCGGCGGCCTGCGCTCCAAGACCGTGCGCGGGGACCGCACCGACGACGTCATCTTCAACGGCAACGCCAAGAAACCGGCCCTGAACATGGCCGACGTCGTCCTGTCCCTCGGCAACGACGAGGAGGAGCTGGTCATCTCCCACCGCGTCTTCCGTTCGGGCGAGAGCGAATACCGGATGAACGGCAAGACCGTCCGCCTCAAGGACATCCAGGACGAGCTCTGGCGGCACGCCATCGGCGAGAAGGAGTACTTCGTCATCGAGCAGGGCGCGATCGGCGGCTTCGTGACCTCCAAGCCGACCGAAAAACGGCTGTTCATCGAGGAGGCCGCCGGCACGGCCTACTACAAGGACAAGAAGCGCCAGGCCCAGAACAAGCTCGACAGCACCGAGCAGAACCTCATCCGCCTCGAGGACATCATCATCGAGATCGACAAGTCCAAGAACTCCCTCCAGCGCCAGGCCCAGGCGGCCAACCGCTACCGCCGCCTGCGGGAGCGCATCCGCGAGCTGACCTCCGACCACTACCGGAGGAAGCTCGTGCAACTCGAACGGGCCCAGAAGGAGGCCACCGCCCTCTTCGAGACCTGCCTGGCCCGCGAGAAGGACATCACCGGCCGCGTCCGCGACGAGGAGAAGGACATGGCCTCCCGGCGCAAGGAGCTCTGGGACCTGGAAACAGCGCTCAAGGAAGGCCAGGAACGGCTCTTCTCCCTGAGGTCCCAGATCGCCCGCCTCGAGGGCGACATCGAGCGCGAATCCAAGAGGGTCGAATTCTTCGAGGAAAAGAGAAAGAGGGACGAAGCCGACCGCGACGAGCTCCTCGAGGACGTCCTCCTTCTGACCCGGGAGCTTGAAGAGAACCAGGGCCTGCTCGCCGGCTTCGAGGGGACGCTCGAAGCGAACCGGGCCGAGGTCGTCGGCGCCGAGGAAGTCCTCCGGTCGGCCCGCGACGCCCGATCGGCCGAGGCCTCGGGGATCGGCAGGCTCCGCGACGAGTACTTCGCGGCCCTCCAGGACCTGACCGAAACCAGGAACGAGAACGCCAAGACCGAAAAGGAGCTCGAGCTCCTCGAACGGCAGGAGGAAAAGCTCGCCGCCCAGTTCGACGACCAGGACCGGATTCTCGAGGACAACACGGCCCGGGCCGCGGCCCTGGAACGGGAGGCGGAAGAGCTCCGGGCCGCCCGCGAATCCGCCCGGCAAAGGGTCGACGCCCTGAAGAACGCCTCGGAAAGCCTGCGCGCCTCGCTCGAGGACCTCCGGGCCCGGATCGAAGCCCTGAAGGTCCGCAGGGACGAGGCCGCCTATCATCTCCAGGCCCTCCGGAAAGTCGACGAGAAGCAGCGCGCCGAGGTCCCGAACGACGACGCCCCCGGGGCCCTCGGCCTGCTGGCCGACCTCATCCGGACCAGTCCCGAGAACGCCCCGCTTTTCGACGCCTTTTGGCGAGAGGAATCCCGGGCCCGGGTCGTGCCGGTCGAGGGATTCCTGCAGGGCCTTCCCGAAGGCCTCAAGGGGAGCTACCTGCTCGTCCCGCTCCAGGCCCGGCCGGGTATCCCCGAAGATGTCCTCCGACGGCCCGGTGTGCTGGGGCTCCTCAAGAGCCGCCTCGAGACCCCTGAAGGGGCCGAGGGCGGTCTCGCCGGTCTCGAGGACGCCGTCGTCGTCGACCGGATCGGGTCGGCCGTCCGCATCTGGGTCGACCATCCCGGACTGAGTTTCCTGACCCCGGCCGGGGACCTGCTACTGTCCTCCGGGCTTCTCAAGCTCGGCCAGCGGGCCGAGGGCTTCGTGGCCCTGGCCGCGGAGATCCGAAAACTCGCCGAGGACCTCGGCCTTCTCGAGAGCGAGATCGCCCCACTGACCGAGGCCCTCGAGGTCAAAGCGCGCGAGATGGCGGCCGTCGAAGCGGAAACGGCCGCCGCCGTCGAGGCCCTGACCCGGGCGGAGCGCGCCCTGCAGGACAAGGAACGGGACTTCCGGGCGAGCGCGACCGAGAGCGAGAGGATCGGGACGACCCGGGCCATCCTCGAGCGAGAGCGAGAGCTGCTGCGCGCCGAGAAAGACCGCCTGGCCCGCGCCGGCGAGGCCGGACGGCAGGGACTGGAGGGCCGGGTAGCCGGGATCCGATCCATCAAGGAACAGATCGAGATGCGCGAGCGGTCCCTCGCGGGCTTGGCCGAGGAGGCCGGACGGCGGGAGCAGGCCTTCTTCGAGAAGAAGGCCGGGCTCGACCTTCTGCAGGAAAAAATGAACGGCCTGCGGAACCAGGTCCTGAGTACGGGCAAGCGCAAGGAAGCCGCCGGAGCCAAGATCCGCCAGCTCGAAGAGGACGCCCGGCAGTGCGAGCAGGACAAGGACAAGCTCAAGGACGAGATCCGGGGCCTTCGGGACAAGGTCAAGTCCCTGGGCGAGGACCAGGCCCGGGCCGAAACCTCCCTGGGAGCCACCCACGAGGGTCTCGAAAAGGTCCGCAAGACGCTGGACGAGTTCGAGGCCGCCCTCCGGCGGACCCGGGAGGAGGAAGAGGCGGCCAAGGACGAGCGCGTCAGGCACGAGATCCGGAAAGCCGAGATCGACCGCGACCTCGTCAATCTCGACGAGATGTGCTGGCAGGAGCTCAAGAAGACCCTGACCGAAGTCCGGACCGAAGCCGAAGCCGCCGTCGCCGCGGGCCCCGCGCCCCAAGCCCCCGAAGAGCCGCAGGCCGAAGAGGCCGAAGAGGCCGCGGACATCGACGACGAGGACGCCCCGCTCGAGACCGCTGCGCCGGGGGCCGGCAACGGCCTGGCCGCCCCGGCGCCCAAACCGCGACGGACGACGAAGAAGTGGCGGCCGGTCGTTGAGATGGCCGACGACGAGGACGAGCGCGAGCTCGAGGAATCGCGCGAGACCTTCAACCGCTTCAAGGCCGTCAACCTGATGGCCGAGGAGGAGTTCCTCGAGCAGAAGACGCGCTACGACTTCCTCGTCCAGCAGCGGCGCCAGGATGCGGCCCGGATTGCCAACGAGATTGCGGCGGTATACCGGGATCAGCGCATGAAGGTCAACCGCACCGAAAAGGAGCGGGGGCTGCTGGCGCTGAA
>JAWOHF010000292.1:0-11582 GCA_046496285.1 Candidatus Aminicenantota bacterium | reverse complement strand
CTGGCGAGAGTGGCCCGCAGATTGGCTGTCGCCGCATCGGCCGTGACATAGGCCCCCAGTGCGCCGATCCGCTCGACGTCCGATTGCAGGAAGGCCACGGGCGTCCCGTCCGTTTTCGTCCCGGTGATGCTTTCGATGATCAGAATGGTGCTGGATTCTTCGGCGTCGCCGAGGGAGCCGCAGGCCGACAGGGCGGCGAGGGCGGACACGATGGCCAGGACCTTGAGAGCGATGCTGATCTTTTTCATGGTACTCGTCCTCTCCTTTACTTGACGATCCTGGGAGTGATGAAGATGAGGAGCTCCCTGTTCTGCTTGGTCTTCGCGAAGTTCTTGAAGGCCGATCCCAGGATGGGGATCTGATGGAGGAAGGGCACGCGCTCCCGGGTCACCGAATCCTCCGTCCGGTAGATGCCGCCGATGACGGTCGTCCCGCCGTCCGGGACCATGACCGTCGTCTTGGCGCTTTGGGTCGTGATGGGCGGGATGCCGTTGACGAGGTTGGCGAAGTCGGCGGCGTTGTTCTGGATCTCGAGGAGCATGATGACCGTGCCTTCGGCCGTGATCTGCGGCGTGGCCCTCAGCTCGAGGGCGGCGTTGACGTAGCGGGTCGTCACGGTGAAGTTGGCCACCGTCTGGACCGGGATCTGCCGGCCCTGGATGATCTCGGCCTGGAGGTTGTTCTGGGTGGTGATCTTGGGCAGGGAGACGATCTTGCCGTCGCCGCTGGTCTCCAGGGCCGTCAGGGCGACGTCCAACCGGAAGGTGTCGAGGACGTTGGCGAAAGAGAACCCGAGGGCCGTGTTGAACGCCGGCGCGGGCAGATTGATGCCGTAGCCGCCGAGCGGCCCGCCGATGCCCTTGGTCACGATGCCCTGGGGGATGAGGGCGCCGTCGACGAGGACCTTATTGGGGAACTGGACGGACGTCGCGTTCCCGTAGAACGGGTCGGCGATCCCCCGGAACCCCCACTGGATGCCGAGGTTCCGGACGAACGTCGCGGTCGCCTCGACGATCCTGGCCTCGATGGAGACCTGGGGGGTGGGGGTGTCGACGACGCCGATGAGGCGTTCGAGGAGGTCGAGCTTGTCCCTGACCTCGGAGATGAGGAGGGTGTTGGTCCGCTCGTCGACGATGATCTCGCCGCGCGTCGAGATCTTGTTCTGGAGAAGGGTGGCCACGTCCCGGGCCTTCGAGTAGGACAGCGTGTAGGTCTTGACCGTCAGCGGGCCGGCCAGCTCCCGGCTCTCCCTCATCCTCCGCTGCTCGTCCTCCTCGCGGGTCAGGACGCTGACGGGGGCGATCCTCAGGACGTTGCCCTCGATGACCTTGCCCATCTTGTTCTGCTTGAGGACCAGGTCGAGGATCTGGTCCCAGGGCACTTCCCGGAGGTCGCAGGTCACCGTGCCCCTGACCTCGGGGTCGAACACGATGTTCAAGCCGGCCTGGTCGGCGAGGTAGAGGGCGACGTCCTTGAGGTCGGCGTCCTTGACCCGGAGGCTGATGATCTCGCCGGAGTAGACCTCCTGTTCGGCGGAGATCGTGCGGGGCTTGAAGACGTCCTCCTGGGACTCGGAGATGACGGTTGTCTTCTTCTCCTGGACGACCGGGGGGGACTCGCGGACCGGGGGCGGTGTCGGAGTGGCCTGGGGCTTCGGCGCGGGCGGCGGGTCGGCCTTGGGAGCGGACTTGGCCGGCATGTCGGCCGGGGCCGGATGACCGGCGGCGGCCGTCGGCACGGCCGTGTTCACGGCCATCCCGGAGGCGGCGGAGAAGGAGACCACGACCTCGCTGTCGCGGGTCTCCAACGTGTACGGCCCGGCTTCCTTGAGGTCGAAGACCATCCGGGTGATGGGCCGGGGATCGGCGATCTGGAACTGGGCGACCCGGACCCTTTGGACGGCCGAAGCCGGTTCATTGAGCGGCAGGCTCTGATTGCCGGCCGAGAGGAGCGTGTCGAACAGGTCGACGACCAGGCGGGTCGGGTTCTCGAGGGCGAAGACCTGGGCGACGGCCTGACCGGTCATCCGGGCCCGGATGGCGACCCCGTCCGCGCTCGCGGAATAGTCGAGGTTGCTCAGGAAGATCTCGCCGTTCGCATGCTGATCGAGCTGGGATTGGGTCTGGGCGTCGATGAGGTAGCGGCCCTTCGACCTCTGAATGGCGTTGAGTTCGACGACCGTCCGGCCCTGTTCGGAGATGACCCGGTAGGGGACGCGCTCGGTGAGCCGGAGGAGGAAGCGCAGGTCTTGCTCGCCGGACTTCTGGACCTGGATGTCGCGGATGAGCGAGGCGCCCGAAGCCGGGGCCATGGGAGCCTGGGATGTCCGGGCCGCGCTGACGTCGAGGGCCAGGGTCTGCGGGGAGTCGGGGAGATAGGCTGCCTTCCGGACGACGAGCGGGCCGTCCGATTCCATGATCAGCCTGGTCGAGAGGGTGCCCGGCTGGACCTGGATCTTGCTGATGGTAACGGCCGGCTCGGCGCTGGCCGTGAGCCCGGCGAGAAGAAGGAGGCACAGGCAGGCCAAGGCGGGGGACAGGGTTTTCTTTTTCATGTTAACGCTCCTCCGGATTGATTTCTTTGGTGATATCACGTGATCTTAAGAGGGGCAGACCCCGCTCGTGGGTCTTCCGGAACACCACGGTGTTTTCGGTGATCTTGAGGATGTAGCCGTCGGTGAACTTGTCGCCGACGTTGGAGAAGTAGGGGAACCCGCGGCCCGTCCCCAGGATGGCCGTGAAGCTGCCCCGGCTCTGGATGACGCCGATGAGGGTCAGGTCCTCGATATTCACCAGGGGCGTCCCGTCGGCCGATCGCTCGCGGACGTCCCGCCCTCCGAGCAGGTCCTTGAACGGGTCCCGGCGGCCTCCGGAACTATAGGTGAACGAAGGGGCGGGGCTGAGGACCGGCTGGCTTTCCGGCGGCGGGGCGGTCTCGGCTTCCTGGGCCAGGAGGGAAGTTCCTCCGGCCAGGAAGACCAGAAGGATCAAGGCGGCGGCTTTTTTCATCATTTGGGCCTCGCTTGTTTTTTAGCGGGAGCGGCGGCTACGGGCGTCTCCTGAAAGAAATAGGTCTTGGCCGTCCAGTTGGCGCTGACCGTGCTCAGGTCCGTCTGCCGGCTCAGGGTCTTGATAGTGAAGTTATCGATGGTGAAAACCCGGTTGAACTTGCTCAGGCGATCGAAGAACGTGCCGAGGTTATGGTAATTGCCCGAGACCTGGATGGGAATGGGCCACTCCGCGTAGAAATCCTTGTTGATCTCGTTGCCCGGCGCGAACCGGAGGACGTCGAGCCGGGAGTCGTAGGCCAGCTGCTGGATCTGCCGCAGGATGTCCGCCGTCTCCTTGCGCTGGGGGATGTTGACCTCCAGCGTCTTGAGCTTGGCGGTCATCTCGGCGATGTCGGCGATGATCTGGTTGAGCTCCTTCTCCTTCTGCTTGAGGTTCTGGACCTCCTGCTCGACCTTGATGCGCTCGGCCCTCAGGGTCTTCAACTTTTCGTTCTGCGGCTTAAAGTAGAAGAAGAAGGCCATAGCGAAGATCAGGCCGGCCACGAGGACGTATCCGTACCAGGGCCAGTTCTTCATGTCGTCCTCCCTTGCTTGGCGGCGGGTTTGGTCGCCGGTCCCGGGGCGGCCGCGGGGATCGGGTCGGGCTTTTTCTCGATCTGGGCCCGCAGGGAGAACTCGAGGAACTCGTCCCTCTGGGCCGTCCTCTGCGTCGACGAGATAAGGTTGACGTTCATGATCTGGGGGCTGCTCTCGAGGCTGGCGATGTAGTCGGCGATGAGGTTGTTGGACAGGGCCTTGCCCTTGATCTGGATGCCCTTGACGTCATAGACGATCTCGGTCAGCCAGACCCACTCCGGGAGGCGGCGGCTGAGCTCGTCCATGAGCCGCGGCGTCAGGTCGCGCTGGGCGTTGAGGTTCTCGATGAGCGTGATCTTCATGTCCAGGGATTCGCGGATCCTCTTCTGCTCCTCGAGCCGGGCCTCGACGGTCGCCAGCTTGGCCTTTTCCTGCTGGGCTGCGGCCAGGAGCGAGTTCTCCTTGTCGAACGCCTTCTGCTGCAGGAAATAGAACGCGCCCAGACCGATGACCAGGAGAAGGAAAACGAGGTTCCCGAGGTTGGGGGCCTTCTTTTCCGTGAACTCCGGGCCGCCGGTGGCGACGACCTGCTCCCTGATGTCCTTCGTTTCCGGTTTCAGGAGGTTGATCCGAATCATGGTTACTTCTCCACCTTTCGGGTCGCGAGGCCGACGGCGACGCTGAACAGGGGCGCCATTTCGTTGAGATAGATCGAATCGAACTTGCCGTCGTCGACCCGGATATTGCGGAAGGGGTTGAGGATCTCCGTCTTGATGCGGAACTTGTTCTCGAAGGCGCTCTGCATGTTCATGACGTTGGCCAGGCCGCCGCTGAGAACGATCTGCTCGATCCTCCGCTCCTTCTTCTCGGAGGCCTCATAGAAGGAGAAGGTCTTTTCGATCTCGTCGAGGAGGTCCCGGACGTTCATGGCCAGGAGGGTGGCGAACTGGTCCGGGGTCGCGGCCTTGCCGGGGATCCCCTTGAGGAGCTTCTCGGCCTCCTCGAAGCTGACGCTGAGCTCCTTGCGGATGTTCTCCGTGAAGAAGAACCCGCCCAGGGACAGGTCGCGGAAGAGCTGGGGCGTGCCGCGCTCGACGATGACGACATTGGTGATGTTGGCGCCGATATTGATCAGGGCGATGGTCTTCTCGGCGAAGATCTCAGGGTAGCTGACCTCGAGGACGTTCTGGAGGGCGAAGACGTCGACCTCGATGCTCTGGAGGTTCTTGCGGGCCTGGTTGACGACGTTGCTGTAGTTGGCGATCTTGTCCTTCTTGGCGGCCACGAGCAGGATGTCGAGGTTCTTCTCCTCGGTCGACCGAGACGGTTTGAGAATGGCGTAGTCGACGTTGGTCTCCTCGTAAGGGTAGGGGATGTTGTGCTTGGCTTCCCAGATGATGGATTCGGCCAGCTCCTGCTTTTCCATGACCGGGAGGGAGATCTTCTTGATGATGACGGAGTTGCCGGAGATGGAGATGGCCACGTCCTTGCCGGAGATCTTGTTCTCGTCGAAGACCAGGCGGATGGTCTCGACGACGGCGGCCGAGTCGATGATGGTCCCTTCCACGATCGCGTCGTGGGGGAGCGGTTCGTAGCCGATCTTCAGGAGCTCATAGGCCTCGGCGTCCCCCTTTTTCCGGGCCCTGAGCTCGACGGCCTTGATGGAGTAGGAACCGATGTCCAACCCGACGACACCTTTTTCTCGCGAGATACCGAACATGTTTTCCTGCCCTTTCTCCTAGTTTTTGGCCTTTTTCCGTCTCTTGGTTTTATCCCGAAGTCTCCGGGCCACCAGCTCGGGGACGAGCCCCTCGACGGAGCCGCCCAGCGTGACGACCTCGCGGACCATGTTCGAGCTGAGGAAGGAGTACTTGACGTTGGGCATCATGAAGAACGTCTCGACCCCGGGGTCCAGGGTTCGGTTCATCAGGGCCATCTGGAACTCGTATTCGAAGTCCGATATGGCCCTCAGGCCTCGGACGACGACATTCGTGCCTTGGCTTCTGGCAAAGTCGACCAGAAGTCCGTCGAAGGCGCGGACCTCGACCTCCTGCTGGCCGGCAAAAATGTCCTGGATCATTCGCATCCTCTCTTTAGTCGTGAACAGAGGGTCTTTTTTGGGATTTTCCAGGACGGCGACGATGATCCGGTCGAACACCTTCAGGCCGCGCTCGATGATATCGACGTGCCCGTTGGTGATGGGGTCGAAGGACCCCGGATATATAGCCGGTCTGACCATCATCTGAACTCTGAGTTAGTTCCTCATGGGATTTATTATCCAAATATCAAAAATAGAGGGACTTGTCAACATAAATACTCGCGCCGGGCGTCCCCTTTTTCCCGGGCTTTATCTGGGCGGCGCCTTGTGCCATAATGGACGTAGAAAAGGACGGCGAAATGACCGGTCGAGCGAAGTCGGCGGCGATCGCCCTGCTGGCCGGATTCCTGGCCGCGGGCGTTCCGGCCCTCCCCCAGAGCGAGCAGGCCCTGGCCGTCCGGAGAAGGGCCATGGTCGACCGCCAGATCGCCTCCCGGGGGGTGACCGACCCACGGGTCTTGCGGGCCATGATGGACGTTCCCCGGCACGCCTTTGTCCCCGCGGAATACGCGGACCAGGCTTACGAGGACTACCCCCTGCCGATCGAAGAGGGGCAGACGATCTCCCAGCCCTACATCGTCGCCCTCATGACCCAGTGCCTGGCCCTCCGAGAAGGGGACAAGGTGCTCGAGATCGGGACCGGGTCGGGCTATCAGGCGGCCATCCTCGCGCACCTCACAGACCGCGTGTTCACCATCGAGATCCACGAACCGCTGGCCCGGCGTGCCGCCGCGACCCTGTCCCGCCTGGGACTGGACGGCGTCGAGGTCCGGGCCGGAGACGGGTTTTTCGGCTGGCCCGAGGAGGCCCCGTTCGACGCCATCATCGTCACCTGCGCCGTCCCCCAGGTGCCGTCGCCGCTTCTGGAGCAGCTGGCCGAGGGCGGGCGACTTGTGGTCCCCCTGGGGGACGTCCGTACGTACCAGGCCCTGACCGTTCTGACCAAGGAAAAAGGCAAACCGCGTCTCCGCCAGGTCCTCGACGTCCGATTCGTGCCTATGACCGGCGAGGCCCTGAAAAAACGCGACCGCCGCTGACCGCGGGCTTTCCAGAGGGAAAAGTTGCTTTTCGGGGTCGAATGTGGTAGTTTTTTTCCCGATGATGATCCGATTCGGGACCTCCGGCTGGCGGGGTTTGATGGGTGAGGAATTCACCTTCCATAACGTCAGGGTCGTCGTTCAGGCCATCGCCAACGACCTCCGGAGAAAATTCGACGGCCGCCCGGTCTCCGTGGTCGTCGGGTACGACACCCGCTTTCTCTCCGAGAGATTCGCGAAAGAGGCGGCCAAGATCCTGTCGATGAACGGGGTCCGCGTCTTCCTGGCCGACCGGGACACCCCCTCCCAGGCCCTGGCCTATCAGATCATCAAGAGGGGCTGCCACGGGGGGATCAACTTCACGGCGTCCTTCAATCCTCCCCAATGGAACGGGCTCAAGTTCAACGTCGAAACCGGCGCTCCGGCCCTGCCGGGGGTGACCGATATGATCGAGGAGGAGGTCCGGAGGCTGATGCCCAGTTTCTCCGCCCCCCCTTTCTACAGCCCGAAGGAGGCCGTCACGCTCATCGACCTCCAGTCGGACTATCTGTCCTACCTCCAGGATAAGATCGATTTCGACGTCATGAGGAACGCGGGATTGAAAGTGGGGGTCGATCTCCTCTATGGGACGAGCCGGGAATATCTCGACGAGATCCTCGAGGAGAACGATGTCGCGGTCGAGGAGATCCACGGCTACATCGATCCCTACTTCGGGGGCGTCAGCCCCTCGTGCACCGAGGACAACCTGGCCGAGCTCAAAGCCCACGTGGTTTCCAAGGGATGCCACCTGGGCGTCGCGACGGACGCCGATGGCGACCGCTTCGGGGTCATCGATGAGAAAGGGGCTTTCGTCCACCCGAACCTCATCCTGTCCATGCTCCTCGATTATCTGGTCCGGGTCAAGGGCTGGCGGGGGGGCGTCGCCCGGTCCATTTCGACGACCCACCTCCTGGACCGCATCGCCCGGAAATACGGCCTTCCGCTCCTCAAGACGAAGGTCGGTTTCAAGTACATGGCCGACCTCTTCCTGAAAGGCGACATCATGTTCGGCGGCGAGGAGAGCGCCTGCATCGCCGTCAAGGACCATCTGCCCGAGAAGGACGGCATTTTCGCCGGGCTGCTGGTCGCCGAGATGATCGCCGCCACGGGAAAGAGCTTAAGCGCGATCCAATCCGCCCTATTCAAAGAGTACGGGAAGCTGGTCGCCGGCGAACGGACGCTCACCCTGACCCCCGAGCGGGCCAAAAAACTGAAGTCCCTGGTCGAGAGCCCGCCCTCGAAGCTCGGCCGCCGCGGGGTGACGTCCGTCGAGACGATCGACGGCATCAAGCTCGACTTGGAGGGGGACCGCTGGGTCCTGCTGCGGTCTTCCGGGACCATGCCCATCATCCGCTGCACCGCCGAGGCCGCGACCCGGAGGGAGCTGGACGACCTCCTCAAGCTCGGGATCGAGGCCGTCCGATGAACAGGCCGGCCCCCTCCGCGGGCCCGTCTTTCCGGAGAAAGGTCTTCGTCCTCGGCGTGACCTGCCTGTTCCTGGTCATGATCGTGACCGCCCTCTTCGGGAAAAAGGGGGTCATGGACCTGCGCCGCGCCCAGCGCACCCTGGTGGTCCTCGAGGCCGAGGTCCGGTCTCTGGAGAAGGCGCGGGCCGCCCTCGAGTCCGAGATCGACCGGCTCGAAAAGGACCCCCGCGCCGTCGAACAAGCGGCCCGCGAGAAACTCGGGCTCGTGGCCCCGGGGGAGAAGGTCGTCGTGCTCCCGAGAACCGAGAAAAAATAGGTCTGCGCCGTCCCCTCGACATGCCCCGGCCCCGCAAGCGCCACGAACACCCGGAAGCGACAGCTTTGCTCGAGTCCCTGAACCCCGCCCAGCGCCGGGCCGTTGTCCACGGAAAAGGGCCGCTCCTCATCGTGGCCGGGGCGGGGACCGGCAAGACCAAGGTCATCACCCACCGGATCGCCCACCTCATCGCCTCGAAGAAGGCCCGCCCGGACGAGATCCTGGCCGTGACCTTCACCGAGAAGGCGGCCCACGAGATGGAGGCCCGGGTCGACGTCCTGGTCCCCTACACCTCTTCCTTCGCCGAGATCAGCACGTTCAACTCCCTCGGCGAGAGGATCCTGAGGGGCTACGCCCTCGACCTCGGCTATCCGCCGGATTTCCGGTTGCTCGACGAGGTCGAGCAGGCCGTCTTCTTCCGGGAGAATCTATTCCGGCTGCCCCTCGACTACTACCGGCCTCTCGGCCAGCCGACCCGCCACATCCAGGAGCTGCTGGACGCCATCCGCCGGCTCAAGCAGGAGGACATCCGGCCGGACGAATACCTCCGCTGGGCCCAAGACCTCACGGCAAGCGCCGCAGGGGAAAGCGACAAAGAAACGGCCCGCAAGCATTCGGAGGTCGCCCGGGTCTATGCCGCCTACCAGGCCCTCCTCAAGCGCGAGGGGCTGATCGACTTCGAGGACCAGGTGACCCTGGCCGTCGAGCTTTTCCGTTCGCGGCCGTCCGCCCTCGAGGAGTTCCGGGGCCGCACCCGGTATGTCCTGGTCGACGAGTTCCAGGACACCAACTACGTCCAGTTCGAACTCCTCAAGATGCTGGCCGCCGGGCACCGCAACCTGACCGTCGTCGGGGACGACGACCAGAGCATCTTCCGGTTCCGGGGCGCGTCCCTCAGCAACATCCTCGATTTCCAGGAGGTCTACCCCGAGGCCAAGAGGATCGTCCTGACGCGCAACTACCGTTCGACCCAGTCCATCCTCGACGCCTCCTATCAGCTCATCCGGCACAACGATCCCCAACGGCTCGAATTCAAGTACCGGATCGACAAGAAGCTGAGGTCCGTCTCGCGCGGCTCGGCCAAGAGCATCTTCATGCTCCCGTTCGACACCCTGTCGCACGAAGCCGACGCCGTGGCCGGCCTGGCCCTCGAGAAGCACGAAGGGGGCGCGGATTGGAGCGACCTGGCCGTCCTGGTCCGGCGGAACGCGGATGCCGACCCTTTCCTCCGGGCCTTCAACATGAAGCAGGTCCCGTACCGCTTCTCCGGCAGCCGGGGCCTCTACCAGCAGGAGGAGATCCGGGTCCTGACGGCCTTCATCCGGTCCCTGACGGATTTCGACAACAGCCGCGACCTCTTCTACCTTGCCCTTTCTGACGTCTACCGGGCCAACCCGTACGACATGACCCGGCTCGCCGGGTACGCGGAGAAAAAGAACCTATCGCTCCATCGCGTGTTCAAAGCCGTCGCCGAAGGCCAAAGCCCGGTCGAGATCTCCAGGGCGGCCGGGGAGACCGTCAATAGGATCTTCGACGATCTCCTGTTCTTCACCGATCTGGCGGCGGCCAAAGACGCCGGGTCGGTCGTCTACGCGTTCCTGGAGAGGACCGGCTATCTCAAGTTCCTCATCGAGCCGTTGTCGCTCGAGTCCGAGGTGCGCATCAAGAACCTCCGACTGTTCTTCGACAAGATCAAGGGCTTCTCGGACCTGGTCGAGAACGATTCCATCCGGTCGTTCGCGAGATATCTGGACCTGCTCCGCGAGGTCGGCGATAACCCGGCCACTTCCGAGGCGGACCTCGACGAGGACGCCGTCAACGTCCTGACGGTCCACAAGGCCAAGGGGCTCGAGTTCGGGACGGTCTTCCTGGTCGGCCTGGTCGAGGACCGTTTCCCCGGCCGGGAGCAGCGGGAGAGGATCCCGGTCCCGGACGGCCTCCTCAAAGAGAGCCTGCCCGGCAAAGGGAACTACGTCCAGGAGGAGCGCCGCCTCTTCTATGTGGCCATGACCCGGGCCCGGAAGGAGCTGTATCTGACCTGGGCCAGGGATTTCGGCCTCAAGCGTCCGAAGAAGGTCAGCCCCTTCCTGCTGGAGGCCCTGGACGTGCCCAAGATGCCCGAGGACGTCCTGAAAGCCTCGGTCCTCGAGGAGATCCGGCGATATGCCCAAACGGAAAAACGCCCCAAGGCCCCGGCGCCGGTCCGCTCCCCTGCGGTCCTGCAGCTGAGCCATGCCCGTATCGAGGACTACCTGGCCTGCCCCCTCAAGTACAGGTTCCGCCACTTGATGCGCGTGCCGGTCCTGCCGCATCACACCCTCGTTTTCGGTCGCGTCCTCCACGCCACCATCCATTTCTACCTCAAGCAGAAAACGAGAGGAAAGCCGGTCACGGAGCAGGACGTCATCGACGAGTACGGCCGGAACTGGGTCAACGAGGGGTTCCTCAGCCGGGAGCATGAGGAGCTGCGCAAGGCGGCCGGCGAACGGGCCCTGCGGCTTTTCACCCGCCGCGAGGAAAGCGCCGGGGGTCTGCCCGCGTTCCTCGAACGGCCGTTCCGCTGGCAGGAAGGCGGTCTTCGCTTCTCGGGGCGGTTCGACCGGGTGGATTTCGAGGGGCCGGGGGCGGTCGTCATCGACTTCAAGTCCGCAGACGTCCCGACCCAGAAGGAAGCCGACCGGCGGACCGCCGACAGCCTGCAGATGGATGTCTACGCCCTGTCTTTCCTGAAGACCGAGGGCCTCCTCCCGGTCGAGACCCGCCTTCATTTCCTGGAGTCCGATATCGTCGGCCGGGCCGTCAAGGGAGAGAAGGAGCTGCGCCGGGCGGGGGAGAAGATCCGGGAAGCGGCCGAGGGCATCAGGGCCGGCGATTTTGCGGCCCGGCCCGACTGGCACACGTGCAATGACTGCGAGTTCAAGACTGTCTGCCCCGCCTCCTTCGCCTTCTAGCCATAAGGAAAGACCGGCATTCTGATGAATAGATCAGGCTAGCCTGATCTATTCATCAGAATGCCGATGTGTCATCTGGAAGATGGGGACATGTGCCGATGGTACATGTCCCCATCATGTTATTGAGG
>JAWOHF010000120.1:0-7644 GCA_046496285.1 Candidatus Aminicenantota bacterium | reverse complement strand
TGGAGCGCGACCTCGACGGCCCCGAGGAGGTCCAGCTCGCCCTCGGCGACCAGGCGGCTGACGGTCCGGCCGTCGACGAACTCCATGGCGATGTACATGTTCCCGTCGATCTCGTCGATGTCGTAGACCTGGGCGATGGCCGGGTGAGAGACGGCGGCGGCCGAGCGGGCCTCGAGCAGGAAGCGCTTCCGCCGGTTGGGGTTCGATACCAGGTCCGGGGTCAGCATTTTCAGGGCCACCGGGCGGTCGAGCCGGGTGTCCCGGGCCTTGTAGACAACGCCCATCCCGCCCTTGCCGAGCTGGGCCTCGACCCGGTAATGCTTCAGCGTCTGTCCGACGATCATGCGGTCCAACCTGTTGCTCCGTCCCTGATCACTACCTTTCTATTACCATACGAAAAAAAGGGGGTCAATGGTTCTTCCGCCATTCCTCAGCCAGCTCCCGCAGCCGGGCGTCGGCATGCTCGAAGAACATCTCCGAGGCCCGGCAGAAGTGACTGAGGCCGGCGTCGCGCGGATCGCGCAGCCGGTCCTTGGGGCATCCCCCGCGGCAGAGAGAGAGCCAGCGGCAGGAGCGGCATTTTTCGGGAAGGGCGGCTTTTCGTTGGCCGAACTCCCGTTGTCGAGCGGAATTCAGCATATGGTCGAGCCGGCCCGACAGGACGTTCCCCAGCTTCCACCCGTCCTCGACAAAAAAATCGCAGCTGTACACGTCGCCGTTGTGTTCGACGACGAGGTACCCGCCGCATTCGGGGAGGAGGGTGCATTCCGGCGGGGCCAGGCCCACGTAAGAATGGAACACGGAGTCGAAAAAGCGGACGGAGGTCGTCTCGACGCCGTCTTTGATGTCGTCGGCCCACAGGTCGAAGAGGACGCCCAGGAAACGCCCGAGATCCTGGCCTTCGACCGAGAACGGGGCGGCCCGCCCGGGATCTTCCGGGTCCGTCTCCACACAGGGAATGAACTGCATGTGGGCGAGGCCCAGGTCCTTGAGAAAGCCGTAGATCTCGCCGGCGAACCGGACCGAATAGTCGTTGACGACGACCAGAGCGTTGGTCATGACCCCTTCCTCGAGGAGCAGGCGGGCCCTGGCGACGACGGCTTCCCATGTTCCCCGCCCGCCCGCCGTCCGGCGGTAGCGGTCGTGGATGTGCTCGGGGCCGTCGAGCGACAGGCCGACGAGGAATTCGTTCTCTCGGAGGAACCGGGCCCACTCCCGGTCCAGGAGAAGCCCGTTGGTCTGCAAGCCGTTGGCCGCCCGCTTGCCGCCGGCGTAGCGGGTCTGGAGTTCGACAGCCTGGCGGAAGAAGTCGAGCCCCATCAGGGTCGGCTCTCCGCCCTGCCAGCCGAAGTTGACCTGGCGGCCGCCGTGGGTCAGGGCCTGGCGGACGGTCTCCTCGAGGACCTCGGGGCTCATCCTGTGGACCGGCGTTTCGGGGAAGATCAGGTCCTTTCCGCGGTAGAAGCAGTAGCTGCAGGCCAGGTTGCAGTCCGGGCCGGTCGGCTTGATCAGCAGGGAATCGAGGACCTTCCGTTTGAAAGGTACGCGCTCCGCCATGTTCTTAGGATCTCGCCGGGTTCCATCATACCACGCCGGGGGGCCGGCCGTAAGGCGAAAAAAAAGCTTGATTTCCATTCTGATATCTGATATATTACAAGCGCATTTATTCTGTAATCATTTAATTAGGGTTCCGGGAGGAGCATCTTTTGGTGACTGGGCGGGTCTTCGACATCAAGCGCTACTCGATCCATGACGGACCGGGAATCCGGACGACCGTCTTTCTCAAGGGCTGCTCCCTGCATTGCCGGTGGTGTCACAATCCGGAGAGCATCTCCCCCCAGCCCGAGCTCATGCACCGGCCGTCCCGCTGTTCCCGCTGTTATGCCTGCCTCGAGGCCTGCCCCCTGGGAGCCATCTCCAAGGGCCACGGCGGGGCCATCGTCATTGACCGGGCTAGCTGCGACCTCTGTGGCAAGTGCGCCGATGCCTGTCTCTATGATGCCATGCAGGTCGTCGGGGCCGAGATGTCCGTGGGCGAGGTCGTCCGCGAGGTCGAGAAGGACCGCATTTTCTTCGAGCAATCCGGCGGAGGGGTGACCTTCTCGGGCGGCGATCCGCTCGTCCAGCCGGCCTTCCTCGAAGCCCTGCTCGAGGCTTTCCGCGACCGGGGCATCCCCACGGCCGTGGACACGGCGGGCTCCTCGCGAAACGGCCTCCTCGACCGGATCGCGGGCCGGACCGGCCTCGTCCTGTTCGACCTCAAGGTCATGGACGAGCGGCGGCACATCGAGCTGACCGGGGTCTCGAACAAGCCCATCCTGGAGAACCTCCGGAAGCTCGCCGCGGGCCCGGCCGAGGTCTGGGTCCGTGTGCCGCTCATCGCCGGGGTCAACGACGACGACGAGAGCGTCGCCCGCATGATCGATTTCCTCTCGTCCCTGAAGACGGTCCGCCGGGTCGGGCTGTTGCCCTACCATTCCGGCGGGCTGGACAAGGCCGCCCGGATCGGACGGGGAGAGGGTTTCCGGAAATTCGAGAGCCCTTCCGAAGAGCGCCTGGCCGCCGTCGAGGCCGCCTTCCGCCGGGCGGGGTTCGATGTCCGCAGAGGAGGATGACCGTGAACGACCGCATCAAGAAACTGAGACAGCAAACGGTCGAGGCCCGGCCGTCCATCAGCGCCGAACGGGCCCTGCTCCTCACCGAAGCCTACAAACGGCCCGAGATCCAGAATGCGTCCTATCCCTTGCGGCACGCCCTGGCCTTCAAGCACGTCATGGAACACAAGACCGTCTGCATCAACGACGGCGAGCTCATCGTCGGCGAGCGCGGCCCGGCGCCCAAGGCCACGCCGACCTATCCCGAGGTCTGCATCCACTCCCTCCAGGACCTGCGCTACCTCAACGACCGCAAGAAAACGGCCTTCGCCGTCGACGAGGCGACGAGCCGGGCCTACGCCGAAACGGTCATCCCGTTCTGGACCGGCCGCTCCCAGCGCGAGCGGATCTTCGAGGACATGGCCCCGGAGTGGAAGGACGCTTACGAGGCCGGCGTCTTCACCGAGTTCATGGAGCAGCGGGCCCCCGGCCACACCGTCCTCGACGGCAAGATCTACACCAAGGGCCTGCTGGATTTCAAAAAGGATATCGAAGCCTCCCTGGCCGCTCTCGACTTCATGGGTGATCCCGAGGCATACGACAAGCAGGAGGAGCTCAGGGCCATGGCCGTGGCCGTCGACGCCGTCGTGGCCTTCGCCCGCAGGCACGCCGCGAAAGCCCGGGAGCTGGCTGGCGCCGAGAAGGGCCCGGCCCGCCGCGCGGAGCTCGGGCGGATCGCCGAGGTCTGCGACCGGGTCCCGGCCGAGGCGCCGCGCGACTTTTGGGAAGCCCTCCAGTATTACTGGTTCGTCCACCTCGGCGTCATCACCGAATACAACACCTGGGACTCGTTCAACCCGGGGCGGCTCGACCAGCACCTTTGGCCGTTCTACGAACGGGGGCTGGCCGACGGCACCCTGACCAAAGAGAGCGCCCGGGAGCTCCTGCAGGCCTTCTGGGTCAAGTTCAACAATCAGCCCGCGCCCCCCAAGGTCGGCGTGACCGCCGAGGAGAGCGGGACCTACACGGATTTCGCCCTGATCAACGTCGGCGGCCTCAAGGAGGACGGCACGGACGGGGTCAACGAGCTGAGCTTCCTCCTCCTCGAGGTCATCGAGGAGATGCGCATCCTCCAGCCGAGCTCCATGGTCCAGATCAGCGCCAAGGGCCCGGACGAGTTCCTCCTGCGTGCGCTCGAGATCGTCAAGACCGGGTTCGGCCAGCCGTCGATCTTCAACACCGACGCCATCGTCCAGGAGCTCGTCCGCCAGGGCAAGAGCGTCGCCGACGCCCGCAACGGCGGGGCCAGCGGCTGCGTCGAGTCCGGGGCCTTCGGCAAGGAGGCCTACATCCTGACCGGTTACTTCAACCTGCCCAAGATCTTCGAGATCACCTTGAACGACGGGGTCGACCCGCGGACGGGCAAGCGGATCGGCCTCCAAACCGGCGATCCGGCCTCGTTCAAGACCTTCGACGAGCTGTTCGAGGCTTTCCGCGAACAGGTCCGGCATTTCGTCGACATCAAGGTCCGGGGCAGCAACGTCATCGAAGCCCTCTACGCCAGGTACCTGCCGGCGCCGTTCCTTTCGGTCCTCGTCGACGACTGCATCAGGAAGGGCAAGGACTATCATGCCGGCGGCGCCCGCTACAACACGAACTACATCCAGGGCGTCGGCGTCGGCACGATGACCGATATCCTGAGCGCCATCCGCTATAACGTCTTCGACCACGGGCATTTCACGATGAAAGAACTGGTTGCGGCCCTGCGGGCCAACTTCGACGGGCACGACAAGCTGCGGCAGCGCGTCCTCAACCGGACGCCCAAGTTCGGCAACGACGACGACTATGCCGACAGCCTGATGAAGCGGACCTTCGAGGCCTACTTCGAGGCCGTCGACGGCCGGCCGACGCCGCGGGGCGGGACCTACCGCATCAACCTCCTGCCGACGACCGTCCACGTCTACTTCGGCAAGATGACCGGGGCGACGCCCGACGGGCGGCTGGCGGGCGAAGCGGTCTCGGAAGGCGTCTCGCCGGTCCAGGGCGCCGACCGCAAGGGCCCGACGGCGGTCATCAAGTCCTTGGGCAAGATGGACCACGTCCGCACGGGCGGCACGCTCCTCAACCAGAAGTTCACGCCTCAGCTGCTGGCCGACGAGGCCGGGATGCGCGGGCTCAAGGACCTCGTCCGGTCCTATTTCCGGATGATGGGCCACCACATCCAGTTCAACGTGGTCACGGCCGACCTGCTGCGCGAGGCCAAGGCCCAACCGGAGAAATATCGCGACCTCATCGTCCGGGTGGCCGGCTACAGCGACTATTTCGTCGACTGCAGCACGGAGCTCCAGGACGAGATCATCCGCCGCACCGAGCACCAGGGATGAATTCCCCCTCCCGGCATTGAATTTGCCTCCCAGTCCTGGGCCGGCCCTCTATTGACATTATTTCCACAACTGATATAATTTGACCAAGTAAGGGCTGAATCAACGGATCGATCTTAGAGCGGGGATTTTCGTTACGAATTCGGCGATGGAAGCTCCCTCCAGGGAGCTGAAGGAGGCGCCATGAAGGGGATTTGTCTTTTCGGGAGAGTGGCTGTCCTGCCGGCCCTTATCCTGTCCGCGCTGGCTCTGATCCAGGCCCCGATCCAAACCCAGGAAAGAGGCCCGGATCCCGACCGAAGGATGGTCGAGAGAACGGACATGGCGATCGACCACGCTGTCTTGAGATTGAAGCATTTCCGGGCCGTCGGGGACCTCGAAAGCGCCGGGCGGCTCTTCGCCCTGCTGTTCCCCCCCGGACAGGGAGGGGACGTCGACGCCGCGGCCAAAACCGCGGACGAACCACTTTCGAACCGGCTTGAGTACACCGCCGGGAACGTCAAGGAGATGTCCCCGGAGGCCGGCGGCGTTCTCGTCTTCTCTTCGTTCGAACACGAGAAAGCCCCGTCACTCGATCTCCTGGTCCCGGGCAGCGGAGAACCGGAGATCTTCATCGCCGCCGAACAATGGTCGGAAGGCTGGCCCAGGAACATCCGCGTCCGGAAAAGCGCCGATAGCGGCCTGACCTGGGCGGAAACGGCCGTCTTTGGCGACGGCCACTCCTGGTCCCAGCCGATGCTCCGGCAGATCTCGGACGAAGCCATCGGCGTTTGCTTGGTGAAACACCGGAACGGGGAAGACCGGGATGTCTATTTTACCCGTCTATCCAAAGACCTGGCCTCGGACGCCGAATTCCCCGTCGCCTCCGGCCGGTCCCAGCGGGAAAACCCGGCCTTGGCCTCCGATCACCCGGCTTATTCAGAGCCCTACGTCTATCTGGTTTATGCCGAGCGCGAAGGCGCCTTCCATTCCATCCGGTTCCAGGTCAGCCGGGACTTGGGCGCGTCCTGGAGCCGCGCGGTGACGGTCGCTTCCTTTTCGGCCCCGGCCGGGTCGGCCGGCGAAACATCCCTGGCCTACGACCTCGACAGGGGCGCCTTGCACCTCGCCTACACGTGTCCCCAGGGCGCGTCCACGGGCATCGCGGTGTCGAGCTCCACGAGCTTCGGCGCCCGCTGGTCCGGTCCGGTCTTCGTCACTCCCGAGGATGACCGGCCCGCTTCCCGCCCGAAAGTCGCGGCGGCCGGCGGAACGGTCTTCGTGGCCTACGAGCGCTCGGCCGGCGCGTCCGGCCGGGATGTCGGTCTGGCCTATTCGACGAGCGGAGGGGGGCGATGGACCGCGGGCGGCCGCTTGTCCTCATCCGCGGCGGACGAGAGTGGGCCGGACCTGAGGGCCTCGAAAGGCCCGGGCCCGCCGCGTTTCTTCCTGTCCTATGTCCAGGACGGGGCTCGAGTCGTCGCGCTGAGCTGCGAGGCTTCCGACCCGGAGATCTGGTCTGCCGGCCAGGTCGTTCAAGACGGCATATCGGTCTTTGACGGCGGCTCCGTCGCTGTCCTGCCGATGACCGACCCCCAAGGAGAAGCCTCCGCCGGGGTCGCCTGGTCGGGCCCGAACCCCGATTATGACGTCTATTATGGGTCCTCGTGGCTTCAAAGCGCTCTGCTGGACGATGACGACCCGATGTTGACCGTGGATCCGTCCGACGGGCTGATATCGACGGGGAGCGCCGGCGGTCCCTTCAGCCCGGCCAGCAAGACCTACACGTTGCGAAACAAGGGCGAAGAGAAACTCGACTGGACCGCGGCGAAGACGCGGACCTGGACGACGCTGTCCCCGACCTCCGGCACGCTGAAAGAAGACGCGTCAGTCACGGTCACGGTATCCATCAACGCCGAAGCCAACGTGCTCGCGCCGGGCACCTACAGCGACACGGTCAGCTTCACGAACACGACCAACGGCCGGGGAAACACCAACCGGCCGGTGAGCCTGACGGTCAGCGCCCCGCCCGGCACGCTGTCGGTGGCGCCGGGTGACGGGCTCGCGTCGTCGGGTATAGTGGGCGGCCCGTTCAGTCCCTCGAGCCTGGCCTACACTCTGCAGAACACGGGCGGAACGAGCATCGCCTGGACCGCGGCGAAGACGCGGTTCTGGACGACTCTGTCCTCGACCTCCGGCACGTTGAGCGCCGGGGCGACCGCCACCGTCACGGTGTCGATCAACGCCTTGGCGAACGCGCTCGCGGCGGGGACCTACAACGACACGATCAGCTTCACGAACACGACCAACGGCCGGGGAAACACCACCCGGCCGGTGAGCCTGACGGTCACCCCCGCCGGCGGGCTTTCGGTGACGCCGGGAAACGGGCTCGCGTCGTCGGGTACAGCGGGCGGCCCGTTCAGTCCCTCGAACCTGGCCTACACGCTGCAGAACACGGGCGGAACGAGCATCGCCTGGACCGCGGCGAAGACGCGGATCTGGACGACTCTGTCCTCGACCTCCGGCAAGCTGAAAGAAGGCGCGTCAGTCACGGTCACGGTATCCATCAACGCCGAAGCCAACGCGCTCGCCGCGGGCACCTACAACGACACGATAAGCTTCATGAACACGACCAACGGCAGCGGCTCGACGACCCGGCCGGTGAGCCTGACGGTCAGCGCCCCGCCCGG
>JAWOHF010000205.1:0-6271 GCA_046496285.1 Candidatus Aminicenantota bacterium | reverse complement strand
CCCTCGACGAGATAGATGTTGCGGACGCCCTCGTAGAGATCCCAGCAGATGCCGGTCTTGTCGAGGTCGATCAACTGGCCGAATTCCCCGAGCCGAATGATCTCGGGCCGGAGCTTGTCCGCCGAGACCTGCATGACCGAGCTCTGGCGGGGCTGCCAGGCCAGCGTGGCCTTGTCGAACCGGCGGAACTCGCTGACGTAACAGACCATGCCGGACGCCTTGTCCCGGACGACTCCCTCGACGAGGCCGACGAGGATCTCGTCGGCCCGGGCGTAGGAGGTCCTCATCCCCTCGCTCATCGAGCGGTGGAACGGCTTCATGGCGAATTTCGCCGGGGCGGGCGGGGGCGCGGGCGGCGCTTCGGCGGCGGGTTCGGCCGCCGGCTTCGGGGCCTTGGCGCAGGCTCCGAGCGTCAATAAAAGGAAGGCCAGGCCCAGCGCTGGGAGGGCCGGAAACCTCATTTCTCTCATGGCGGAGAATGTGCCACACTCGTCCCGGCGTGTCAACGGCGCCGCCTACTTCGCGTCGGCCCAGTTCGGGCCCCAGCCGAGGCGGACCTTGAGGGGGACCTTGAGGGCCACGGCGCCTTCCATCCGCTCCCTGACCAGCCGCTCGACCTTCTTTTTCTCTTCCTCGGGGACCTCGAAGACCAGCTCGTCGTGGACCTGGAGGATCATCCGGGTCCGGAGCCTGGCGGCGAGAAGGTCGTCCCCGATGCGGAGCATGGCGATCTTGATGATGTCGGCGGCCGAGCCCTGGATCGGCGTGTTGAGGGCCATCCTCCGGCCGGCCTGCTGGATGTTCCGGTCGGGCTGGCGGAGCTCGGGGACCTGCCGCTTGCGGCCGAGCATGGTCTCCGAGCAGCCCAGGTCCCGGGCCTCGTCGACGATCCGGTCCAGGTAGTCCTTGACCCGGGGGCGCTCCTCGAAATAGCGGTCGATGAACTTCTGGGCCTCCGGGGCCGATGTCCCCAGCTCCTTGGCCATGGAGAAGGCCGAGGCCCCGTAGATGACGCTGAAATTGATGATCTTGGCCCGCCGCCTGGCCTCGGGATCGGCCGGGCCCGACGACCCGCCGAAGACCGAGCGGGCGGTCTCCTCGTGGACGTCCCGGTCGTGGAGGAAGGTGTCGATGAGGGCGGGGTCTTCCGACAGGTGGGCCAGGACGCGGAGCTCGATCTGGGAATAGTCGGCCGCCAGGAGCCAATGCCCGGGATCGGCGATGAACGCCCGGCGGAAGCGCGTCCCCCATTCCCCCCGGGCCGGGATGTTCTGGAGATTGGGGTCGCTCGACGACAGCCGGCCGGTGGCCGCCACCGTCTGGTTGTAGGACGTGTGGATCCGGCCCGTCCCGGGGTGGATGAGCTGGGGCAGGGCGTCGGCGTAGGTCGACTTGAGCTTGGCCAGCTGGCGGTACTCGAGGACGGACTTGGCCAGGGGGTGGACGAGGGCCAGCTCCTCGAGGATGTCCAGGGACGTGGAGTAGCCCTTGGTGACCTTCGTCCGCCGGGAGGCCGGAAGCCCCAGCTTGTGGAACAGGACCGAGGACAGCTGTTTGGGCGATTGGATGTTGAAGGGGCCGCCGGCCAGCTCGTGGATCTCCTTTTCGAGCCGCTTGAGCTCGCCCTCGAATTCCCGGGACATGGCCCGCAGGACCTCGGGATCCACGCGGACACCCCACATCTCCATGCGGGCCAGGAGCTCGATGAGCGGGCGCTCGATATCCGTGTAGAGCTTGTCCAGGCCCTGTGCTTTGACCTTGTCCCAGAGGAGCGGGCCCAATTCGGCCGCCAGGTCGGCGTCCTGACAGGCGTAGGGGGCGGCCCGCTCGATATCGACCTTGTCCATGGTCGTCTGGGCCTTGCCCTTGCCGACGATCTCGGCGTAGGGGGTTTTGGCGACCCCGAGATAGGCCAGGCCGATCTTCTCCAGGCCGTGCTTTCCCCAGTTGGGCTCCAGGAGGTAGGACAGGACCATGGTGTCGCGGTCGACGCCGGCCAGGCGGACGCCCTCCCCGTGGAGGACGATGAGGTCGTACTTGATGTTCTGGCCCGTTTTCATGACCCGGGGGTCCTCGAAGACCTTGCGCAGGATGTCCAGGGCCCTTTTCTTGGGGATCTGGGACGGGGCCCCCAGGTAGTCGTGGCCGACGGGAACGTAAAAAGCCTCTCCGGGAGCGACCGAAAGCGACAGGCCGACAAGACGGGCGCGCGTAGGGAAGGGGCTGTCGGTTTCCGTGTCCAGGGCCACGGCCCCGGCCTTCTTGATGCGGGCGACGAGGGCCTCGAGCTCGCTTTCGTCCAGGATGACCCGGTAATCGCGGTCCCGCGGCACGGGTTTCTTCAGGAAATCCGGCAGCAGGGAGGAGAATTCGAGCTCCTGGAAGAGACGCACGGTCTCCTCCTCGTCCGGGTCCCGGGCGGCCAGGTCCTCCAGGTCGAGGTTCAGGGCCAGATCCTTGGTAACGGTGACCAGACGGCGGCTGAGGTCCAGGAGATCCCGGTTCTTTTCGACCTTCTCCCGGAGGCGGGGGTTGCGGATCTTTTCGAGGTGCCCGAGGAGGTTATCGAGAGACCCGAACTCCCGGACGAGGGCCTTGGCGGTCTTCTCGCCGATGCCGGGAACGCCGGGGACGTTGTCCGAAGGGTCGCCCCAGAGGGACAGGACGTCGACGACCCGGTCGGGCGGGACCCCGAAAAATTCCTCGACCTTGGCCTCGTCGAGGAGGATCTCCTTGGCCGGGTTCCAGACCGACGTGGTCCCGCCGACCAGCTGGAGGAGGTCCTTGTCCGTGGTGACGATGACCGTCCGCAGGCCCCGCTCTGCCGCCCGGGTCGCCAGGGTGGCCAGGACGTCGTCGGCCTCGTACTTGGGGAATTCGGCGGTGGCGATGCGCAGGGCCCGGAGGACGTCCCGGACCTTGGGCAGCTGGACGGCCAGGTCCTCGGGCATCGGCTTGCGGTGGGCCTTGTAGTCCTTGAACTCCTCGTGGCGGACGGTCGGCCCCTTGACGTCGAAGACCACGGCCAGGAGGTCCGGCTTCTCCTGGTCGCGGAGCTTCCTCAGCGTGTTGATGAAGCCGTAGATCGCGTTGGTCGGGAAGCCCCGGGAATTGGAGAGGTGCTGGATGGCGTAGTACGACCGGTAGAGGAGGGAATGGCCGTCGATGAGAAAAAGGGTCCTTGCCCGGGGGCCCGCTTCGGGCCGGGGCGGCCGGGGGATCAGTCGAACCTGCCTTCGACGATCTCTTCGAGGATCCGTTTGTGCTGGTCCTCCATCATTCGCTCCAGGATCGCCGGGAGATCGGGGCTCGTCAGGAAAGCCGTGTAGGGCGCTCTCTTGGACGTCAGCAGGCGGCCGGACCTGTAGATCAGGGATTCGACGTACGGGCTGCCGGGGCCCTTGTCCTGGGTTTGGACGATGTACGATTGGCCCTTGAATTCGATCCGGTTGTTGTATCCGTTCATGGAGGAGCGGCCCGCCCCTCATTATACGCATCCCCGGCCCGTTCGCAAGAGGGCCTCGATCGCTACTCCTTTCGGCTCCCCGGCTCGGGACGTTTCCTCTCGCGGCGCACCCCCATCCGTGCTCGCCGCTCCAAATCGCTCTTCGGCATCATCGGCTGCGCGCGGGTGGGGGGCCCCCTCGCCGCTGCGTCACTGTCCCTCGCCTCGGGCAAGAGGTGAGGCGAGGCGGCAGATTACGAGGCTGCGGAAGAAGGGGCCGCAGGGGTGTCCTTGACGGGAGCATAAAGCGGTGATTTAGCTGGCACGGGACGGATACGCGGCTCATCCCAACCGGATCCGGACCGGGGCAGCGTGAAGAATCACCGCGCGGACGGAGAGGATACCCCGAGGCCCCTCCGCAGCCGAAGAAAGGGCGATCTCGTAGTGGGGGGTGTGCTCCGCGAGAGGGACGGCCCTCGCCTCAGGCGCCGGAAGGCGCGGCGCCGACGGGGTCCGGCCCGGAATTTGACATGCTGGGCCGAGTTGGTATAATGAGGTGATTTTTCAAGGAATCCCAACAGGATAGGACGATGCTGATCGACATTGACCGCCTTCCGAAGGAAGGGCTCCGTCTGTCCCGGGACTTCGAATTCGCGAGCCTGGATCTGGTCGACGAGAACGCCGTCATTCTCGAACCCGTCCACGCCGAGGTTTTCATCAGGCTGATCGGCGAGGAGATCTTCGTCGACGGACATGTTTCGGCCCGCCTGAGCTTCGTCTGCTCGCGCTGCCTGACGCCGTTCGAGTTCCCCGTGGCCAGCCGATTCGACCTCGTCTATCTCCCCGAGGAGCTCGACCCCCTGTCCGACAGCCTCTCCGACGAGGAGATCGACAAGCTGTACTACAGCGGCCGCCAGCTGGACCTGCAGGCCGTCGTCCTCGAGCAGCTGAACCTGACGCTCCCGGGAAAGCCCCTGTGCGCGAACGACTGCGAGGGGATCTGCACCGTCTGCGGCGAGCTCATCCGCACCGGGAAGTGCTCGTGCCTGGTCAAGGAGCCCGATCCGCGCTGGAGCAAGCTCAAATTCACGGTGAGAGATAAGAGATAAATGCCAAACCCAAAGAGAAGACATTCTCCGACGAGAAAAGGGAAACGGCGGGCCCACGACGGCCTCACCCTGCCGGCCTTCTCGATCTGCTCCCATTGCGGCAATCCCATGTTGCCGCACCGGGCGTGCCCCGATTGCGGGCACTACAAGGGACGGCAGGTCACGGAAGGCTCCAAAGACTGACCCGGGGTCCCGTTGATGAAGATCGCCGTCGACGCGATGGGGGGGGATTTCGGCCCGAAGGCCACGGTCCCGGGCGCCGTCCGGGCCGCCCAAGACTTCGACCTCGAGGTTCTCCTGGTCGGCATTGAACCCCTCATCCGCAAGGAGCTCGACCGGCAGGGGCCGAGCCGGGCCCGGGTCACGGTCATCGACGCCCCGGAGGCCATCGGCATGAGCGACGGCCTCCTGGCTTTCCGGAAGAAGAAAGCCTCCTCCATCCGCGTCGGGGCCCAGCTCGTCAAGGACGGCCGGGCCGACGCGTTCGTCTCGATGGGCAACACGGGGGCGGTCGTCTACATCTCCCGGGAGGTCCTCGGGGCCCTCAAGGGCGTGGACAGGCCGGCCCTGGCCCTGCTCGTTCCCGGCCTGACCGGGCCCACCCTGCTCATCGACGTCGGGGCCAACGCCAACTGCCGGCCCCACAACCTGGTCCAGTTTGCGGTCATGGGCAAGATCTTCATGGAGGCCATCGTCGGCCTGACCGAACCCCGGGTGGGGCTGATGAGCATCGGCGAGGAGAAAGGCAAAGGCAACGTGCTCGTCCGGCAGGCCTTTGACATGCTCCAGAAATCCCCCCTCCGGTTCATCGGCAACGTCGAGGGCAAGGACGTTTACTCCGGGCTGGCCGACGTCGTCGTCAGCGACGGCTTCACCGGGAACGTGGCCCTCAAGGTCTCCGAGGGCGTCGTCGAGAGCATGGTGTCCATGGCCCGGCGGGAGATCACCAAGAACGTTTTCGCCAAGCTCGGCTACCTCCTCATGAAGAGGCACCTCAAGAAGATCTACAAGAAGGTGGATTATTCCGAATACGGCGGGGCCCAGCTCCTCGGCCTGAACGGTGTCTGCATCATCGGGCACGGGCGCTCGAATCCCGTCGCCGTCCGCAACGCGGTCGCCCGGGCGCGGGAATTCGTCGTCAACCGGGTCCAGGAGAGGATCCAGGACGAGATCCTGCGCCACGGCCAGGCCCTGGAAGGAGCTGGCGCATGAAACGCTTCGAAGGACGGGTGTCGATCGTCACCGGGGCCTCCCAGGGGATCGGCGAGACGATCGCCCGGGAGCTGGCGGCCGAGGGGGCCGCGGTCGTCCTCGTCGACGTCCTCAAGGACAAGCTCGAGGCCGTCGCCCGGTCCATCGCGGAACAGGGCGGCCGGGCCGAGGGACACGTCGCCGACGTCTCCGACACGGCGGCGGCCCAGAAGGTCGGTCTTCTTGCCCGAGGAGTACGTGGGCTCGGCGATGGGGTTGGTGCAGGAGAAGCGCGGCACGCTGCGCGACATGGTCTACCACGGGCGCCGCGTCGAGCTCCGGTACCACGTCCCCTTCGGCGAGATCCTCTACGACTTCCACGATCGCCTCAAGTCGCTCTCGCGCGGCTACGCGTCGATGGACTACAAGCCGCTGGAGTACCGCGCCAGCTCGCTCTCGAAGATCGACATCCTCGTCAACGAGGAGCCCGTCGACGCCCTCTCGGTGATCGCGCACCGCGACAAGG
>JAWOHF010000200.1:0-2605 GCA_046496285.1 Candidatus Aminicenantota bacterium | reverse complement strand
AAATCAAACGGCGCCGGCTTGCGGACGATGCCTCTCCCGTGAGGAGTGAGCGCTGTCCTGTAGGTATCTTCCTGGACGGCAGTGGGCTTCGGCGGCCCATCGCCGGCCGTCTTGCTACACGAAACGGAGGCCGACCACAGGACCAAAGCCGCCACGACAAGTCGAACGGCCGCGCCGGTCGCTCCTCTCATCCGGTTCGTCCGTATCGAGTTCATGGCCAGCCTCCTGATCCGAATCTTTTCCTTCCCGGGCCGGGACCTTCCCGGACCGGTTCCCGGCCTTACCTCTCGTGCGCGTCCCGGATGGCCTTGAGGGCCAGGGCGAAAGATCCCGGTTCCTCGAAGAAGGGGAAATGGGCCGACCGCCGGAAAAGAATGATCTGTTTGTGCGGCGCGTCGAGGGCCTCGCTGTATTCCTCGACCAGAGAAAGCGGCGTGACCCGGTCATACTGCCCCATCAGAAAATAGACGGGAACGCCGACCTCGCGGACGTTGTCCATGAGCGGGCCGTCGATGACGTCGTATCTCATGTGCTTCGAAGAAAACGCCGAACCCTTGGCCACCTTGGGGATATCGAAAAGGCCGTACTCGGGAGAGAGGAACCCGGCCTTGATGAACGGCCGATAGCTCCGCGAGGCACGTAGCTCGGCCCGGAACCGAAAGAGCCACTTCTCATGGGCGGCCGGGCCGTCGCGGCCCAGCTCGGCGACGGCCTCCGGCACACCGAGCTCCGCCGCCTCCCTGCGGATGAACTTGTCCTGGAGGGCCGCGGCCCGCTCGTCGTCGACGACCTGACCGATGCCGATATAGACCTCGAAAAGCTCCGGGTGCTCGCGGACGGCCAGCATCCCGAGATAGCTGCCGAAGGAATGGCCGGCGAGGTAGATCTTCTGCTGTCCGAACCAGGTGTTGAGGACGCCGACAAGCTCGAAGAGGTCGTCGAGGAGCCGGCGGACGCTCAAGCTGTTTGCGGAGACGCCCGCGTGGAACGACTTCCCGGCCCCCCTCTGGTCCCACTGGACGCAGACGAAGTGCTCCTCGAGCGGTCTCTGGAATGTGTGGGAGAGGAACATCATGGGCATCCCCGGCCCGCCGTGGAGGAAAAGGAGGACCGGATTCGACGTGTCGTGGCCGCGGATGGAGATCCATTGGTCGACGCCGCCGATCCTCATCTTCATCAGCTGGGAGACGGCATGCGGGGGCCGGCGGCCGTCCGGGCCCTTGATGGCCGGCGTATGAGGGCGTTTGACATAGAGAAGGATGGCCAGGAGCGAGGTCAGAACAAGAAGGGCGCAAAGCGATCCCCGGAGGAGTTTCTTCATCGATGCGGCCTCATCTCCCGGGAACGTTATCTCCGGCCGACACCGGAAGTCAAGGCCGCCCTATGAATTAGAAGCCCACAAAGGCATCGAGGGTCGTGCCCATGGCTCGTTGCAAGCGCGCCAGGGAGAGGTTGTAGTCGATCCGGGCCCGTGTCTCGTTGGTCCGGGCCAGGGCCAGGTCCCGCTGATGCTGGAGGACGGTGTAGTTGGTCGACAGGCCGGCCTCGAGCTTTTTCACCTCGGCGGCCAGCGTCTCCTCGGCCAGCTCCCGCGCCAGACGATAGGCCTGGATCCGCTGATAGTCCGTTTCGACGGCCCGCAGGGCGATCTCGACCTCGAGCAAGGCCCGGGCTTCGAGGTCCCGGAGCTGCAGCGCGGCCTGCTCGGACTCGAGCCGGGCCTGGGTGACGCGGGCCCGCGAAAGGACCGATTCGAGCGGCAGCTCCAAGGTCGCGCCGACGAACCAGTTCTCGTACTTGAAGCGGAAGGCGTCCTTGAAGGCCAGGGACGGGCCGCCGGGGAGGGTCCCGACGATGACGCCCGTGAGGGGATCGTTGTCTTGGTAGAGGATCTGGGTCCCCGAGACGCCGGGGCTCCAGTAGTTCGCCCTGAGACTGAGGTTGGGGAGGGTCTGGTTGCGGGCGTAGCTGAGATTGAGGGCCTTCGTCTTGATGTCCACCTGAGAGGCGGCCAGATCGGGCCTGTGGGCCAGGGCCCTGGCCTGGGCCTCCTCGAGGTCGAGCGTGAAGGGCTCGACTTGGGGCTCGTCGGAGGGGACCAGGGCCGGAGGGGGGACGCCCTTCTCGCGGGGCAGATTGAGCAGGGTTCCGAGCGTGTCCTGGCTGTTCTTGACCTGGGCCTGGGCCTGGAGAATGTCGGCCTCGCGGCGGGCGACCTCGGCCCGGGCGCTGAGGAGGTCGATCGGCGGGATAACGCCGGCCTCGAGCTCCTTTTCGTTCTTGCTCATGTGCGGCATCGCTGGTTGGGATGCAACGAGGCGGTCGCACTGCGTTTTGTTGCACCTCAAGGTGAAAAATCGCTGCAGGCCGATGCGGTGGTGCTGGCGCTGGGTGGCGGCAGCTGGTCGAAGCTCGGGTCGGACGGTGCCTGGGTGCCGCTGCTGGCGCAGCGCGGAATCGAGGTCGCCCCCTTGCTGCCTTCGAACTGCGGCTTCGACGTGGCGGGCGGCTGGAGCGAGCATCTGCGCAGCCGCTTCGCGGGACAGCCGCTGAAAACCGTGGCACTGCGATTCACCGATGCGGCCGGGGTGAAACATGAACGCAG
>JAWOHF010000198.1:0-6923 GCA_046496285.1 Candidatus Aminicenantota bacterium | reverse complement strand
CCGGCAACCTTCGGGAAAAGCTTCCTTCCGGCCCGTCCGACAGACCGGACGATCGGGACCGGCCCCGGGACCCCGGGTTTCGCGAGTGGGTCCGAAGCGAGATCGGCGGCCTGGAAAGCGAGATCGAGAAGCGCCTGCGGGCCGTTCTCCTGGCCGAGCTCAGGGAATGGGAGTCCCGGCAGGGCCGAAGCCCCGGGCCCAGGGAGTGAGGCGTGGGCGACCCGTCCGGTCGGCGTCCGAAGGAGCGCGTCGGGGCCGGAGGCTCCTGATCATGCCCCTCGGGACTGTCGTTCACAAGCTGGGGACGGTGTCTTCCACGAACGACGCGGCCCGCGATCTGGCCCGGGAGGGCGCCGCCCACGGGACGGCCGTCCTGGCCGAGGAACAGACCCGGGGCCGGGGCACGAAAGGCCGGCTCTGGCATTCGCCGCCCGGGATGGGCCTCTACGTTTCTTTCGTCCTGCGCTTCCCGCCGCAAGGTCCGGGCCCCTTGTTCCACCTCCTGCCGCTCGCCGCGGGCGTCGCGGCCGCCGACGCCGTCCTGGCCGCTTCCGGGATCGAGGTCCGTCTCAAGTGGCCCAACGACCTCGTTCGGGACGGCAGAAAGCTCGGGGGGATCCTGGTCGAGAGCGTCTCGACCGGCTCCGGCCCCGCTTTCGCCGTCGTCGGGGTCGGGATCAACGTCGGGCACAGGGCGGAGGATTTCCCGGAGGAACTGAGGCTTCGCGCGACTTCTCTTGACCTGATCGGCGGGCGGCCGACGGACAAGAACGCGGTTTTTACCGCTCTTTGCCGGGCCCTCGACAACTGGTATAATGCGCTCATCCGGGGAGAGCCGGGACCGATCATCAAGGCCTTCGAGGACCGGGCGGCGTTCTCCCCCGGCGACCCGATCCGGGTGACGACCGGCTCCGGACCCTTCCAGGGGGTCTACCGGGGGCTCGACGACCGGGGCCGGCTGCTCGTCGGCCGCCGGGGACGGACCGGGCCTGTCGCCCTCGACGACATCCTGGGCCTCGAGGGCCAATGACAAGGAGAGAGTCCATGCTTCTCGCCGTCGACATCGGCAACACCACCGTGGCCATCGGTCTCTTCGAAGCCAAGAAGCTCGTCAAGGCCTGGAAGCTGAAGACGGATCGGGACAGGACGAGCGACGATTACGGGGCCACCATCCTCGACCTCTTCCGCATCTCCGGCCACGACCCCGGGGGGATCTCGGGCGGTATCATCTCGAGCGTCGTCCCCCCGCTGACGCCCGTTTTCGAGGACGTCTGCCGGAGCTTCTTCCGGGTCGACGCCAGGATCGTCGGCCCGGGCCTCAAGACGGGCATGCCCATTCTCTACGAGAACCCGCTCGAGGTCGGCGCGGACCGGATCGTGGCCGCCGTCGCGGCTTTCGAAAAATACGGGGGGCCGGTGATCGTCGTCGACTTCGGGACGGCGACGACTTTCGACGCCGTTTCGGGCAAGGGCGAGTACCTCGGAGGGGCCATCGCTCCGGGCGTCCAGATCTCCGCCGAGGCGCTCTACCTCAAGACGGCCCGGCTGCCGCGGATCGAGATCCGGAAACCCAAGAAGGCCATCGGCCGGACGACGGTCTCCAGCATGCAATCGGGCCTCTACTTCGGTTATGTCGGGCTGGTCGCGAACACCATCGAGGAGATCCGCAAGGAGCTCGGGGCGGCCGCAAGGGTCGTGGCCACCGGAGGTTTCGGCGAACTGATCGTTCCCGAGCTGGCCCTGATCGAGGCCTTCGAGCCCGACCTCGTCCTCGAAGGGCTGAGGATCATCTTCGACAGGAACCGGGAAGGTTGAGCCCGGGCCGCGCGAAACCGAGAGCCATGCACAACGAAGATCGCGACCAGAGCGAATACTACCGGACCATCGCCGGAGAGTTCCTCAAGCGGCGGGGCGCGCCCCTCATTCTCTCTCCCCGGGACATGGCCGCGATCGCCGGATGGGAGGCGCGCAAGGTCCCTCTCAAGGCCGTCCTGGAAGGCATCGACCGGACCTTCGAGGGCCTCAGGAAGAGAGGCCGTGGGAACAGGGGGGGGTCACTGGCCCTCTGCGAACGCGAGGTCGGCAGGGCCATGGAACAGCATCAGGACCGTTCGGCCGGCGGGCGGCGGGCCGGCCCGACCCGGCCCGCGAAACAGGAACGGGCCCGCCGCGAGGTCGAGCGGGCGCTCCGCGACATTTTTCCGGACGACGCCGAGCTTTCCCGCCTTTACAGGACCGCCCTCGAGGCGCTCACAATGAAGAATCCCGAAGAAGAGGCTTTGGAGAGGATCGAAGCCTCCATCGAGCATCTCCTTTATGACCGGGCGGCCCCCGAAGAAAGGGCCCGCTCCGTCCGCCAGGCCCGAAAGGAACTTCCGGGCGGAGCGCCCGGGGAGGTCGAGTCCTTGTCCCGGACCAGGATCGTCAAGGCGATGAGAAAAAAGGGCAAGGTCCCTTACGTCTCTTTGTACTATTATTGAGCCATGGGTTCCCTATCCACCGCCAGGATCCTTTCCCTGCTCAAGAAGCATGAGGTCGGGCTGTCTATTGAGCGGATCCGGACCGAGCTGGGCGTCAAGGTCCGCGAGCGGAACAAGCTTCTCGAAGAGATCAGAAAGCTGCAGCAGGAAGGCCGCCTGCGTTTTTTGCGCGGCCGGTTCCTCCTCCCGTCGGGCCCGGGCCTTGTCCGCGGCCGTTTCGTGACCTCCCGGCGGGGGTTCGGGTTCGTCACCCCGGCCGGAGGCGGCGGCGATATCTTCGTTCCGGCCAGGTTCGCCGAAGGCGTTATCCAGGGCGATGATGTCGAGGTCATGGTCGAAGCCAAAGGGAAATTCGGGAAACCCGAGGGCAAGATCGTCCGGGTCGTGAAAAGGGAGCGGGCGACCCTCCTCGGCGTCTATACAGAGCGCAGCGGGGCGCCCTTCCTCCAGGCCTTTGATTCCCCCTCGCCCGAGGACATGCCCCTCAAGTCGCGGGGCCGGCTCGCCCCCCGGCCGGGGATGATCGTCGAGGCCGACCGGGCGTCCCTGGCCGTTTCCCGGGTTTACGGCTTCCCCGAAGACCCGGGCGTCGACAGCGAGATCATCATCAGAAGATACGCTCTTCCGGCCCGTTTCTCGGAAGGCGCGGAAGCCGAGGCCGCGGCCGTCGCGGACGGGATCCCGCCGCGGGCGCTCGAGGGCCGGCGGGACTTCCGGGACTGGCCTTCGGTGACCATCGACGGAGAAAAGGCCCAGGACTTCGACGACGCGGTCTCCGTCCGCCGGCTTCCGGACGGCGGCTGGCTCCTCGGCGTCCACATCGCGGACGTCTCCCACTATGTCCGGCCCGGAAGCGCCCTCGATCGCGACGCCTTCGAGCGCGCGACAAGCGTCTATTTCCCGGACCTCACCCTGCCGATGCTGCCCGAGAAGCTCTCGAACGGGATCTGCAGCCTGCGCCCGGCCGAGCCCCGGCTGACCTTCTCGGTGCTCATGGAGGTGGGCGCCGACGGCTTGGTGCGGAGGTCCGAGTTCGCCCCCTCCATCATCCGGACGGCCCATCGTCTGACCTACTCGTCCGTCTTCAGGATCTTCGAAGGGGACGAGGAGGAGACCGATAAATACGCGGACGTCGTCCCCGCCCTGTTGACGATGAAGGCGCTCGCGCAGGCCCTGAGGGCCCGACGCCTGGCGGAGGGGAGCCTGGATTTCGATCTGGTCGAGCCGGAGCTCGTCTACGAGCAGGGAAAGCTCCTGGCCGTCGCCGCCGCGGAGCGGAACGAAGCCCACCGCCTCATCGAGGAGTTCATGGTCGCCGGGAACGTCGCCGTGGCCTCGTTCTTCACCCGGAAAAAGGTTCCCGGCCTCTATCGCGTCCACCCTGTTCCGGGAGCCGCCGACCTCGAAAAGCTCCGGGACCTGCTCTTCCGGTTCGGCCTGGCCCTGCCGGAGGCTGGCAGGGTCCGGTCGAAAGACCTGCAGGCCGTCCTGGAGAAGGCCCGGGGCCGCCCCGAGGAGAAGTTCATCGGTATCCAGGTCCTGCGGGCCATGAAGCTGGCCGTGTACGCGGCCGAGAACGTCGGCCACTACGGGCTGGGTAAATCCGACTACACGCACTTCACGTCCCCCATCCGGCGTTATCCCGACCTCGTCGTCCATCGGCTGCTCAAGAAGCTGTTGGCGGGGGAGCAAGAGAGGGAGCTCGATCTCGAGTCCGTCGCTCGGCACGCCTCCGACCGGGAGCGCAACGCGGCCGAGGCCGAGCAGGCCCTCCTCGAGTGGCGGATCTTCCGCTTCCTCAAGGAACGTCTGGGCGACGAGTTCGCGGGCATCGTCGTCGACGTCGCGAAAGCCGGTCTCGTGGTCGAGCTCGACGAGTACTTCGTCGACGGGCTCCTGCCTTTCGCCCTGCTGCAAGGCGCCGACGCCCCCCGGGCCCTGAACCGCAAGAGGCCGGTCCGCAAGCGCACCAAACGGTTTGACTTGGGGGACAGGGTTCGTGTCGTCCTTGTCTCCTGCGACCCGGTCCTGCGGCGCATGAGCTTCGTCCCGGCGCCGGAGCAGGAGGCCGGCCCGAGATGACAACGCCCGAGTTCGACGCCGCCCTCGATTTTCCCGTCCGGGAGCCCGGCCGGGTCTTCCGCGGAGCGGCCTCCTTCCCCGCCGGGAAGGTCCCGGCCTCGTTCAAGGACTACGGGCTCCCCGGCCGGCGGAGCGCCCCGTTCGTCCGGGTCGACGTCGTCGGCCCGGTCGAGGTTCGCTGGCGGGACGAATTCGAGGTCCTGGACGAAAACGGCATCCCCCTCGGCCGGGGCATCTGCCTCCATCCCGCGGCGCCGCTGCCGGAGGATGTCAAGCCGGCCAGGAGGAAAGCCCTCCTGGAACGCCTGTCGCAGGGCGAAGAGGAGATGCTCCTGGCCCTGGCCGAGGCCGGAGGCCTGAGGGGAGTGCGGGAGGATGCGGTGGCCGCGTTCTGCCGCCTGCTCCCGCCCCGGGTCGAGGCCCTGGCCCGGGCGCTCGAAGAAAAAGGCCGGGTCCGGATACTGACCTTTTCCCCGTTGTTCCTCCTATCACAGGGCGCGCTCGATTTCCTGGAGGGCAAGATCACCGCCTATCTGACCCAGTTCCACAAGAAGCATCCCGGGCAGAAAGGCGCTCCCATGGAGCGCATCGATGCGGCCAAGAATCATGTTATTCTCAAGTGAAAGTGACACCCGGCAATTAACAAGTGAAAATGTCACCCTATGGATACAACAATAAAGGTGACAATGACACACAAAGAGTTGAACCGAGTGGCCGTGGTGCAGCAGGTGAGTGTGGGGAACCTGACGGGGGCGGAAGGGGCCAGGTTGTTGGGGCTGTCGCTGAGGCAGGTGAGGCGGCTGGTGAAGCGCTATCGGGAGGGAGGGGCAGCCGGGTTGGCGCACGGGAACCGGGGGCGGGCCTCGGGGCGGAGGATGGCGAGCGAGCAGCGTGCGGCGCTGGTGAAGCGGCTGGCGGAGGGCTATGGGGACTACAACACGCGGCATCTGCAAGAAGTGCTGGCGGAACGGTATGGGGTAGCGGTGAGCTACACGAGTTTACGGGCGCTGCGGAACGAGGCGGGTTATCCGAGCCCGCGCAAGCGGCGGGCAGCCAAACACCGGCGCTGCCGGGAGCGTTATCCGCAGGCGGGGATGTTGTTACAGGCCGATGGCAGCGACCACGACTGGTTGGAGGGGCGCGGGCCGCGCCTGACGCTGATCGCTTTCATCGACGATGCGACGAATGAGGTGGTGGGGGCGGTGTTCCGCGAGCAAGAGGATGCAGCCGGGTACCTGCTGGCCTTACGGGATATCTGCCTGGGGGCAGGGCTGCCCCTGGCGGTGTATGCTGACCGGCACACCATCTTCCGCAGTCCCGGAGAACCAAGCCTGGCGCAGCAACTGGCCGGGGAGGAGCCGAAAAGCCAGTTTGGACGGGTGCTGGACGAACTGGCTATCGTCTACATTCCCGCCTATTCGCCGCAAGCTAAGGGGCGCATTGAGCGGCTGTTCCAGACCCTCCAGGACCGGCTGGTCAAGGCGCTGCGCGAGGCCGGAGCGTGCAGCCTGGCCGAGGCCAACCAGGTGCTGAGCGCCTTCCTGCCCGGCTTCAATCGCCGCTTCCAGCAGGCGGCGGCCCAGCCCGGTTCAGCCTACCGCGCCTGGCCAATCGGCCTGCGCCCAGATGATGTGTTCTGCTTCAAGCACACCCGCACCGTTGCCCAGGACAACACCCTTTCCTTTGCCGGGCACACGCTGCCTATCCCACCCGGCCCTGACCGCCGCTCCTACGCCCGCGCCCGGGTTGAGCTGCGCCAGCAGCTTGATGGCCAGCTTACCATCCACTACCAGGGACAGCGCCTGGCCACCTTCCAACCCGCCGATGACAGCCCCGTGCGCGTCGGTCAGTTCTCCCCCGCCCCGCTGCCTGTCTCCCCTCACCCCATCCAGGAGGTTGTCATGGCGCGCGCCGCTCACTCACCACCCGCTTCCAGACCGGCGCACATCCCGTCGCCAGACCATCCCTGGCGCCGTTCCTTCAAGCTCAAACCCGGTACGTCTCGCTCGCCGGGGTGACATTTTCATCCGTCAATTCAGGGTGACATTGTCATTTGTGATTAACACACACCGCACAACTTGGTTGACTCCCTCTGGCCGCGCTGGTATAATCAGGGTTCATTATGCAAAAGGGAATGTCAGGCGGGGATTAAGGGCAGGGCAACGCAATCTGGCTTGGCCTCCAGGCGGATGCCTTGTTTTGTGTTGCCTGCATTCCGGCCCGCACCGGATGCTGGCCGCTGCGGCAGACCGCACAGACCTTTAGGAGAGAGTGCATGTCCCGCGAATTGGGTCGGAAGTCCTACGCTCGTATTGTCGATGTCCACACCCTTCCCACGCTTATCGAGGTACAGCTCGAATC
>JAWOHF010000187.1:0-6834 GCA_046496285.1 Candidatus Aminicenantota bacterium | reverse complement strand
GCCGTGGATAATCCCCGCGCATAGCATGCGAACTACCTGCGTTATGAGTATGCCATGATATTCGCGGGCTAACCCGGCAGTCAGCGCCAGTTCGCTGAGCCGCGGGGCGGCGTTGCCATTGCTGTCGGTCACCAGATCCATCAGTAATACACCCTCATGAAAATAATGCGGCTTGGGCACGCGCACCCCCGCGGCAGCGAGCCGGTACAGGGCATCCACCTCGGCGCTTTGCCAGGACTCTTCCTGTGCTTTGCGTCCGTAGCGAGTGCCTTTCTCCATGGCGCGTGCCCGGCGGCTGTTTTTCACCTTCATTGTGTCCCCGAATTATGGCCAGGCATTCGATGTGGGGAGTGTGGGGGAAAAAGTCGTAGACCTTGATGCCCGCGACCTCAAGCCTCTGCTCGCCGAGGCCTACGAGCTCGCGGACATCAAAGTCTACGACTTCTTCCCCCACACCCCCCACATCGAATGCCTGGCCATAATTCGGGGACACAATACCCATTCACTAATTTAAAATCGGGGACACAATACTCATTCACTAATTTTTAGTGGCCCTGAGAAAACCAAGGTGCCCTCCGACGTCTATCTCAATGAAGCACAGAGCGCCAATCTTGAGAGGAGGGTCAGATGGCAAGGATCCCCCGAGTCGTTGTCCCGGGATGTCCGCATCACATCATTCAGCGTGGGAACCGCCGGTTGACAGTATTCTTTTCGGATAGCGATAAGGCCTTCTTTCTAACCTTGCTCGCGAGACAAACCCGGAAGCACGGTATCTCCATTTGGGCATTTTGCCTCATGGACAATCACGTCCATTTGATCGCCGTCCCCAATGACAAGGAAAGCTTTTCCAAGGGGATCGGAGCGACCCATCGCATGTACACGAACGTCATCAATATCCGCGAGGGATGGAGAGGCTATCTGTGGCAGGGGCGCTTCATCTCCTACCCGCTCGATGAGGTCCGGGTTGTTGGAGTGGTTCGCTATGTCGAAAGAAACCCGGTCAGGGCGCGCATGGTCGACCGAGCGGACGCTTATCCATGGTCGAGCGCACGGGCGCACGTCAATAAACAGCCTCACCCGCTCCTGGCAGCATGCCCTCTGGAAAATTCCATACCCGACTGGTCGGCTTACCTAGGGCAACAGGAGAGTCCGGAAGAAATAAAGAAGATCCTCTATCACGAACGTACGGGAAGGCCTCTGGGCAGCCAGGACTTTGTCAAGAGGCTGGAGGAACTGACAGGGCGGATCTTGATGCCCATGAAGAGAGGGAGAAAGAGATCGAAATGAAATGGGGAATGAGTATTGTGTCCCCAAATTAGCGGGCGGCGAGCTGGCCGCAGGCGGCGGCGATGTCGGCGCCTTTGGACTGGCGGACGGTGACCCTGACCCTGCGCTCCTCAAGCCAGCGTTTGAAACGGGCCACGTCGGCCGAAGACGGCGCCTCGAAAGCGAGGCCGGGGACGGGGCTGAAGGCAATGAGGTTGACCTTGGCCCGCAGGCGGCGGGCGATGGCCGCGAGCCCGTCGGCATCATCGAGCGAGTCATTGAGCCCGCGCATGACGATATACTCCAAGGTGATCATACGGCCCCCGGAGCGGATATAGTGCTCGGCGGTTTCGACCAGCTTCTCCAGCGGGTATTTTCTGTTGATCGGCATGAGACGATCGCGGAGCCTGTCCGTGACGGCGTGGAGCGAGATGGACAGGTTGATCTGGAGGTCGAGAGCCTCGAGCTGCGGGAAGGCGGGCACGTATCCCGCCGTTGAGATGGTCATGCGCCGGGCGGCGACGCCCATCCCTTCGGGCGCGTTCATGATGCGGAGGGCCTTCTCGACGTTCGGCCAGTTATCGAGGGGTTCGCCCATGCCCATGAAGACGTAGTTGGTGACATCCACGCCTAGGACTCTTTCGACGGACAGGGCCTGACCGATGATCTCCCAGGGGGCCAGGTTCCGCTTGAATCCATTGAGGCCGCTGGCGCAGAAGGCGCAGCCGAACTTGCAGCCGGCCTGGGTGGAGATACAGACTGTCCGTCGCCGCCCCGCCGGGATGAGGACGGTCTCGATGGCCGCGCGGTCCCTGAGTCGGAAGAGGAGCTTGATCGTTCCGTCGCGGGACTCAATCCGGTCGGCCGGCTCGAGGGCCTCGATGCGGAAGAGGGCCGCCAGCTTCTCGCGCAGGGGCTTGGGCAGATCCGTGAAGTCTTCGAAGCGGGCAAATCCCCTTTTATAAAGCCCGGCAAAGACCTGACTTGCCCTGAAAGCCGGCGCACCGATGGCCACGAATTCAGCTCGCAACTCTTCGAGTGTCAGGTCGCAAACATGATAATTTGGGGACACAATACTCATTCCCGAATTAAATTATACAATGCTGACCCGCCAGAAGCGAATGATCCTCCCCCTTGCCTGCCCACGAAATTAGGGAATGAGTATTGTGTCCCCAAATTAATTCTGACTGGCCGGGTCCTCGCCCCTAAGGCCACGGGCAGGAAAAAAAGAAATGGGTAATAGGTATCATGTCCCCCAATTAGCCATCAGCCAGAGCAGCAGGATGATGACGCCGACGAGGAGCCAGCTGCCGCCGAACCCGAGGACGTCGATCCAGCCCGGCTTCATGATCTCCCAGTTGCTGCCGGGGAAGAGCTTGCGCTTCTCGACCTCCTCGTAATGCTCGACGGCGTGGCGCAGGGCCCTGTCCTCCTCCTCGGGCGTCTTCTGGACCGCGGTGTGGACTTTGGCGAAGAAGCGGTCGAGGTCGGCCTTCGGCACGGGCCTGGTCACCGCGCTGAACAGGAACAGGAGCACGAACGGGAATATCGCGTCGAACCCGAAGCGCACAGCGCTCAGCTGGGCCTTGGAGAACCCCGAGAAATCGACCCCGAACCAGCTGAGGACCCAGAGCTCGGCGTGGAACCGCCCGATGCCCGTGCGCGGCGAGGCCGGGTCCTCGGGGTTCGTGCGGGCCACCCTTTCGAAATAGACGCCTTCAGGCGGGTTGGTGCGTTCCCTGAGGATGGTCTCCCCGACCGCGACGGCCCTGCCGGCCTCGAGGTCCTCGCGCACGGCCTTGGTCGAGACGGTCACGACCTGCGGCCGCGTCTCCTTCAGGAAGGCCGGGTTCGTCCGGGCCCACTCGAGCGACTGGAAAAGGTTGGGGACCAGGGCGTAGATCATGAAGCAGAGGAAGACCTGGACGATGACCGCCGCCCGGGTCACCCGCCTCCAGAGGAACCCCAGCCAGATGGCCGCCCCGAAGACGGCCGGCAGCGAGATGAAATACTTGAACAGGTCGAGCAGGTTGCCGATGAACAGGGCCGTGCCGACGCCGCCGAGCAGGGTCACGCCCACCGCTACCCGCCCGACCGTGATGAGATGGCGCTCCGTCTTGGGCTTGACGAAGGGCAGATAGAGGTTGTGGATGAACAGGGCGGAATAGGAGATGCCGGAGCCGGACAGGGTCGACATCTGGGCCGACAGGATGCCGGCCATCATCAGCCCGATGGCCCCGGGAAACAGGAGATCCATCGTCATGTAGCCCCAGATGAGGTCCGGGTCGTGGAGCCGGCCCGCGTAGAGGCCGATGGCCAGCAGGCCGGTCAGGGCCCAGAAGATCATGATGAACCGCTTGAAGAACATGCCGCCGATCATCCCGACCCGGGCCGTCATCTCGTTCTTGGCCGAGCCTGCCGTCTGCATGCCGGTGGCCACGGCGATGATCGAGACGAGGTTGGCCAGGATCATGGCCAGGATGGTGTACCAGGCGTACTCGCTCGTGGCCGACGAGCCGAACAGATGGAACATGTAGTCCGGCACCGCGGCGTGCAGGCCCTTGAACCCCCCGACCCGGGCCAGGCCGATGGGGATGAGCAGGAACGAGAAGGTCGTGATGAGGACCCCCTGGATGACGTCCGTGACGGCCGCGGCCAGGAAACCGCCCATCATCGTGTAGGCCCCGACGATGATCGCGCTGGCGAGATAGATCCCGAGAGGGTTGGTGTAGGAGACGAAGGACCTCAGCTCGCCGCGCTTGCTGCGCTCGTTGAGCTCGTCGAAGCGCAGCCGCTCGGCATCCGAGAGCTCGGCCGAGTCCTTGGAACGCAGAGCCTGGAACTCCTGGAAAAGGTCGACGCTGGCCCGTTCCTCGAGCGTGTATCTCTCGACCGGCTTGGGGGTCAGGGCCATCATCGTCTTGGCCGCGACCATATAGCCGACGCCGCTGCCGAGGAAGGCCATGAACAGGGTGAAGACGGCGAACGAGGCGCCCAGGAACCGGCTCTTGAAGCGCTCGGTGAAGAAATCGCCGATGGTCACCAGCCGCACGCGCCGGAAGAAGGCCGTCGTGAACCAGTAGAACGGCGTCAGGAACAGGACGAGGTACTGGATCCACATCCCGCCGATGCCCTGGCGGTAGATCTCGCGCGAGACGACGATGGCCTGGTCGGCGTTGGTCGAGGTCCCCAGGTTGAGGAAGAACTGGTAGACCTTCCCCAGCCGCCGGCCGGCCAGATGGAAATCCTCGGTCGTCGTCGTCCGCCGCGCGGTCCGCGCGCCGAGCCACAGCATGGAGACGATGAAGACGACGATGATGCCGAAGTCCAGCCAGTGAAGCCCGATGATGGTCATTTAATTCGGGGACACAATACCCATTCCCCTTTTTCCTCCGTTAACCGCCATCGCTAATGCCTCGGGAACATGCTCGTGAAATTAGTGAATGAGTATTGTGTCCCCAAATTAGAATCTTGCGGAGTAGCGGTGCAGGAGCTCGTCGGCGAGCTTCCAGTAGGCGGCCACGGCGCCGTTGGCCGCATCGTGGGAGTAACGGGTCAGCATCTCGCGGGCCTTCTTCGGGTCCTTCTTGTAGAGGGCCAGGGCCTCCTCCTCGAACTTGGCCTGGCCGGCGAACGCCTTTTCCTCGATCCCCCTCCAAACCTTCTCGATGTCCTTGGTCATCTCCTGCCAGCGGAAAAGGGCCAGCTTGCTCACCGTCCGGAAGGCCCACCAGGCGCACTCCCGGCTGAATTCCCAGCGGCCGTCGACCATGTAGGAGGCCGGCATCTGCGAGATGCCGATGTAGATCGGCACGTGGGGCGTCGTGGCCGGGTTGTCGTAGCCCAGCCAGACCACCCCGCCGATCGGGCCGGGCAGCCAGTCGCGCGACTGGGTGACCTGGAGATAGGTCGCCGCCGGGGAGCAGATGGTCCGCTCGCGCCGGACGCGCAACAGCTCGCGCAGGTCGTTGCTCATGAACGGCGAGGCGATCGGGCTGGTCACGGTCTCTCCCTTGCGGTTGACGGCCGTCAGGGTCCTGGTCATGTCGTAGTCCGTCCCGCCGTAGGTGTCGCGGAAGATGGCCAGGACGTCGGCCACGGAGACCTTCTTCTCCGGCTTGACCGAGAACGGATAGTTCTCCGACTCGGGGTGGAGCTTGAGCGACGGCGCGAGCAGGCTCAGGACCCGCCACTCGCGGCGCCGGCATCCCAGGCTCGTCCGCGAGTCGGGGTTGTAGGCGTAGCTGAATTCGAACGGCTGCCCGCTCGACTTCGACCAGAATCCCATCTCTTCGGCCAGCGACGTGACGTTGGCCGAGGCCATGAAGAAGTCCGGGTTCGAGAGGTCGATCTGCCTGATGCGCCCGGCGTTGGCCGAGACCCCGATCTCGTCGTCCGGGACCCTCTGGGCGGCCCAGACCGCGCCTATTTTGCCCCGCCCCGGCCCGTAGATCTCGAAATGCCAGACCTCCTTGGTGTCGGCGAAGGTGAAGCACTCGCCCCAGTCGTTGTAGCCGTGGGCCGCGGTCAGCTCGCCGGCGACCCGGATGGCCTCCCGGGCCGTCTTGGCCCGCTCGAGGACCAGGCGGTAGAGCTCGGGCGCGTCGATGATCCCGTCCTGGCTGACCAGCTCCCGCCGGCCGCCGATGGTCGTCTCGCCGATGGCCAGCTGATGCTCATTCATGATGGGGTATGCGGCATCCAAGAAAGCGTAGGTCTCCGGGACCTGGGGGATCTCGCCGCCCTCCATCCGCTCGGGGTCGTCCGGCCTTTTGGTCCTCTTGGGCTCGAGGTAGACCTTGGCCGTCGCCCCCGGCTTGTGCTTCTTGTTCGGGACGATGGTCATCCAGGTCCGGTCCGAACCGGAGTCGCATGAGTGGGAGGTCATGGTCGAGCCGTCCACGGACGCCAGCCTCCCGACCAAAATGCTGGTGCACGATTCGGACTCGAACGACCTCGCCTCCGACGCGTCCCTGTCCGCCGAGGCCGGCAGGAACGACAGGGCCAGAAAGGCCGCCGCGATGAAAATGAACAACGGGAGTCTCGTTTTCCGCATGTCACGTCTCCTTCCGAGGGGATGGACGCGGGTCCGCCCGTGGTTATAACACGCCCCCAGCGAACCGGTCAAATGATGCCTTCCGAGCTCGGGCAATAAGCGGCGCAGGTGTAATACCCAGGGAGGCTGCGGGAGTAGGGGCCGCAGAGATGTCATCGACGGGAGCATAAAGCGGTGATTTAGCGGAGTTGACCGCCCCGGGCATCTCTGCTATACAGGGAACCGTTTTCCTGCGGCTTCCCGAAAGGACCGAAACGAGATAGCCTCCTGGCTCGATGCGTTCATCGCCACCCGCTCGCCGGGCGAGATCCTGGCCCTTCTCTCAGGCTTCGTCTGGGCCGTGGCCGTCGTCCTGTTCCGGGTCAGCGGCCGCAAGGTCCACCCCATCGGCCTCAATCTCTTCAAGAACGTCCTGGCCCTGCTCCTCATGGTCCCGACCATGGCCGTCCTCGGCAAGCCGTTCTTCCCGGACGTGCCGCTCGGGACCGTCGGCCTGCTTCTCCTCAGCGGCT
>JAWOHF010000097.1:0-3638 GCA_046496285.1 Candidatus Aminicenantota bacterium | reverse complement strand
CCGAGATGGCCAGCCGGCTGGCGACGCTCTCCAGGCAGCCTCGCTGCCCGCAGCCGCAAAGCCGCCCTTCCGCCTGGACGCGGACATGCCCGATCTCCATGCAGGAGCCGGTCCGCCCGCGGAGGATGCGGCCTTCATAGATGCAGGCCCCGCCGATGCCCGTCCCGGGGAAGACTCCCAGGACGCACCGGGCGCCGCGGGCCGCGCCGAAGCGGTATTCCCCGTAGGTCCCGGCGTCGACATCGTTGGCGATGACCGTCGGGCATTTGAATTTCTTTTCCAGGGTCTCCTTGAGAGGGACGTCGTGCCATCCCAGGTTGGGGGCGTGGAGGATGACGCCGCGGTCGAGATCCAGAGGCCCGGGACAGCCCACGCCGATCCCGGCCAGGTCCGAGAGCCCGAGCCCGGCCTTTCCGAGGGCCTCGAGGATCGTCGACCGGATGCGCTCGAGGACTTCGGCGGCCCCCTCAGCGCCCTGGGTCTTGGCCCGCGCCGAGGCCACCCCCCGGAAATCCCCGTCAAAGACGACGGCCATCATTTTGGTCCCCCCGAGGTCGAATCCGAGCCAGTGGGTCCTTGGAGGGTTCTTCATGGCCGTTCTCCCATCGACAGCGCTCCCTTCCGGGGGCTGGACTTGACGCCCTCTTTTTCTTATAATGACCGGGAAAGAGGGTGAGCGTCCCGGCCCCAAATAGATACCACATTCGGGGGCGTTTGCCAAGCCCGGGTGGCGCGCAACATGCTTCTTAACAAAGATTTAACGCTATCTTCATCGGATACTGACCGGACAGGGCTGTCATGGCCGAAGGGCGCCTTCAGGACGCCGAGGTAAGGAGAAGAACGCCATGAAAAGGATCTATCTTGTCCGGCACGCGACCGCCCAGGACAAGGGAGAGGGGCTCCCCGACCTCGAGCGGTCGTTGACCAAAAAGGGGGAAAAGGAAGCCAAGGCCGTCGCCCGGCACCTGGCCCGGGAATACGGCGTCCCGGACCTGATGATCTCCAGCTTCGCCAACCGGGCCATCGAGACGGCTCATCTGACGGCCAACGCCTTCGGCTACCCGCCCCAGAAGATCCTGCTCCGGGACACGTTCTACGGGACGACGGCTATCGACGCGCTGGCCGGCGAGATCGTCAAGCAACCGGATCGATACCGGTCCCTCATGCTGTTCGGGCACGACCCGGCCTTCAGCCGATTGGCCGCCCATCTCGTCAAGGGCTTTCGTCAGGAGATCCCCAAGGCCGGGGTCGTCGCGGCCGACTTCCCCGCGGAACGCTGGGCGGACCTCAAGGGGGGGACTGGGAAGCTGCTCGAATACACCTCCCCCGCCCGCCTCAAGGACGAGAAGAAAAGGGCCCGGTGCGACCTGGAGGCGCGGCTTGTCCGGAGCTGGGACGGCATCCTTGGCCGCGTCAACAAGGCGGTCGCCGCGGACCTGAAAGACGAAGTGCGGAAGTCCGCCCGGAAGATCGCCAAGGAATTCCTGAAGAGCCGGAAGAAAGCCCGGCGGAACGGTCCGGGGAACGCCCCGAACCGTCCGGTTCGCTAGCGGTTTTATTAGCGAGGGCGGAGGCGCCCCCAGGAGGGCCCGATGGCCATGCCCCCATCCTTCAAGGCGTTCTACGAACGGCAGGCGCTGTATTTTCACGACCGGTACACGACCGCCTCGAAGTTCCAGACGTCGGACGCCGTCCACGACATGCGCGTCGCCCTCAAACGGCTGCGGGCTTTCTTCAACCTCCTCGAGGCCGTCAATCCCTTTTTTCGGGCCGAGCGGTCTTTCGCCCCGGCCCGCCGGCTGTTCCGGGCCGCCGGGAAGCTCCGGAACCTTCAGGTCCTGCAAGCCCGGGCCCGGCAGGCGGCCCAGGACTTCGGGCTCGAGCTTTCGGAGTACTACAACTGGCTCAAGGCCGGCGAGCGCCAGGAGAAAAAGAGCTTTTGCCGGGCCTGCGGACGGTTCGACGAGGATTTTTTCGCGGTTTCCTGGGTGTCGATCTCGTCGGCGGTCGAGGGATTGACGGAGAACGAGATCGCGGAAGCCGCCTCGGTCAGGCTCGAGGCCCTACTCCAAGGCCTTCGCGAGGAGGTTTCCCCGGGCGAGGACGCCCAACGGCTCCACTTTCTCAGGATACGGTCCAAGGAGGCCCGGTACGCGCTGGAGATCCTCCAGGAGGGACGTCCGCCCGACGAAGACAGGGTCGCTCTGGACCGCTTCCTCAAGCGGGTCCATCAATCCCTCGGCCGCTGGCATGACGACGAAATCGAGCTCGAGTTCCTCCGGCGTTTCCAGGAAGGCCGGGCGGCCGGGCCGCTGTTCTCTTCCAGGTCCTATATCGAATTCTTCCGGCGGACCGAAGGCCGCAAGACCGCGAACCTCGAGGACTTCGAGGCCGGCTGGAAAGAGCTCTCCGAGCTCCTCGGCAAGGGCACGCGGCCGGGCGCCGAGCCGGTCTGACCCCCCCCTGCATTGACGGGAAGGTGATATTCGAAGGGCGCGGTTTGACCTGCCATCGCTGGAAGAGCCCCCCATCGAGCCGCGCCTAACGCAGCGTGTACGAGTCGACGATCGATTGGTAAACGAGCGCTTTGAACTTGCCGTGGGCGTCGCTCCCGCCGGCGGGCATGAGCTGGGTCATGAACACGGCCACGAGCTTCTCGACCGGGTCGACCCAGTAGGTCGTGTGATAGGCTCCGCCCCAGCCGTAGGCGCCGACCGAGCCGGGGTCTCCGGTGCGGCCGAGCCTGTCGGTCACCCAGAAGCCGAGCCCGAAGCCTTGTCCGCCGTAGAGGTGGCCGACATGGTCGGCCGTCATCAGCTCGACCGACTTCGGGCTGAGGATGTGCACGCCGCCCCACTCGCCCCCGCTCTGGAGCATGAGCAGGAAGCGGGCATAGTCCTCGGCTGTCGACACCAGGCCGGCCCCGCCCGCGAAGCATTTGCGGGGGCCCTTGACATAGGCCTGCTCGCGGGGGTCGTCGACAAGCACGGCCTTGCCGCCCTTGCCGAGCCCGTAGACCGCCGCCAGCCGGCCGGCCTTGTCCTCGGGCAGGAAGAAATGAGTGTCCTTCATATCGAGCGGACCGGCGATCCTCTTCTGGATGAAATCGGCCAGGCTCAGGCCGGAGACGACCTCGACCAGGTGGCCGAGGATGTCGGTGTTGTAGCCGTAGATGAACTTCTCGCCCGGCTGGGCGTCGAACGGCAGCTTGGCCAGCTTCTTCATGAGGTCGCCGACAGGAACGTCCCTGTCCGCCAGGAACCAGCCCTGCAGGCCGGCCGCCTTGTAGAGGTCCTGGGCCGGACCATATCCGTAGGAAATGCCCGCCGTGTGGGTCAGCAGGTCGCGGACGGTGATCGGCCGTGTCGCCGGGACGATCTTGTAGCCGGGCGCTTTCTTGGCCGGGTCGGGTACGGCGACCGTCGTGTCCCTGAACTCCGGGATGTATTTCGAGACCGGGTCGTCGAGCAGGAGCTTGCCTTCCTCGAAGAGGATCATGACGGCCACACTCGTGACCGCCTTGGTCTGGGGGTTTCGAGGTCCTGCGGCGCGTCCGACGCAGCGACCTTTTTGCTCACCTGCCGGTGATCATCCTGACGTCGTCTTCCGATCCCGAGACCAAGCTCAAGGCCCTGGAC
>JAWOHF010000043.1:0-13264 GCA_046496285.1 Candidatus Aminicenantota bacterium | reverse complement strand
CGCGGCAGGATGTCGTTGAACTTGCGGGCCAGGTCGAGCCAGCCCTGTTCGTCCACGGCGACCAGACTGGGGACGATGAGATAGGCATTGCCGAGGACCGCGTGGAGCTCGGCCGTGGCCCCGAGGGCGTCCCCGGTGATCGTGTTCAGCCCCGTGTGGGTCCCGCAGCACTTCAGCCCGTTGTCGTCGAGCAGCTTGCGGAGCTCCTTGGGCTTGGCTTCCCAGCCGTAGTATCCGGCGAACTCGACGCCGTCATAGCCCAGCTCGGCGATGGCCTCGATGACCCCCGGGAAGTCCTTCCCGGCGGCCCCCCGGACGGAGTAGATCTGGACGCCGACCGGGATCTTCTTCGAGGGCACCGGAACAACGCCGGCGGGCCCGGCGAACACCAGCCGGTCGAGCCCGGCGACACCCGCGCCCACACCCAGGGCCGCGGCCTTGAGGAACTCCCTCCGCGAGACGTTACGTTCCTTCTTGTTGTTCATGGATGCCCTCCTTCTCCGTCGTGATCGCTCACCTGTCTTATATCCCAAAGCCCGCTTTTTTTAAAGCGTCCGCAGCCGGAACTCCCAAACGCACCAGGCGCCTTCGGGCTTGGGGTCCGGCGGGCAGGCGAGGCAGGTCGTCTCGATGCGCTCGTCGATCGTCTTGGCGAAATAGGAGTACTCGACGATGCCGACGGACTTGCAGGGAAAGTCGGCCAGCCCCTGCCGCTTCCGGGCGTCCTGGACCCGGCAGGCCTTCATCCGGAAAACGCAATGCGTTTCGCTCTGCTCGACGACCTCCTGCTCGTTGACCCGGGCGTATAGCCGGTAGCCGAGGGCCCGGATAAGGGCCGGGATGCCGCCGCCGGGGGCCATCCCCAGGCGCTTCATGATCCGCTTGGCCTCGATGACCGTGAAGCTCCGCCAGGCCTCGCGGTCGAGGTCCATGGCCGCGTCCATCCCGTAACGCTCCTCGGCGGCCCGGAACCACAGCCCGTCGTGGGCCAGCCAATTGAGGGCTCCGTCCCGCAGCAGATCGAGCAACTGCTCCTTGGATAGGTCTTCCAGCTCGTCCATGGCCTCACCGCCTCGGTTGGGATTCTACACCAATCGGACCTTGCCCCGCAAAAAAGCGTTTGACTCCGCCTTTCCAGCGGCGCTATACTCGAGGCATCATCGAGAAGGGGATGCGGATTGTGGATCCCGGAACGCTTTTTTGCGGCCCGATCCGTTCCCGTTCCTAGGAGGGGAAGATGAGAAAGATCGCGGTTCTCGCCTGCTTTCTGGTCGTCCTGCTGGTCCCGTTGCGGGCGCTGGCCCAGCTGACCGAAGAGGAGATCGCCGAGCGGGAGAAGTGGGAGGCGTTCATCCTCGAGGCCGTCATTACGGCGGAAAGCCAGCCGTGGAAAAGCGGAGAAGCGGTCACCAATCCCTATGAAGTGACCCTGGAGAAGGACGGGGTCGTCAAGAAGGCCGTCTGGAAGGATTGCCAGGGCCGGATGAAGGGCTTCCTGGAGAGCTGGAAGTGGGAGATCGCCGCCTACCGCCTGGACAAGCACCTCGGCCTGAACATGGTCCCCCCGACGGTCGAGAAAAGGAAAGGCGGCAAGACGGGCTCATGCCAGCTCTACGCCGGGGTCATGGATTTCAAGGAGAAGTTCGACAAGAAGATCGAGACCCCGACGCTGCGAGTGGCCAACCTGACCCGGGCCATCTACCTCCAGAGGGCCTTCGACAACCTCATCTGCAACGAGGACCGCCACCAGCAGAACTACCGCTTGACCGAGGATTTCCGGCTCCTCCTCATCGACCATTCCCGGTCGTTCCGGACGACCAAAGCCTCGACGAAGAACCTCCTCTACGACGAGAAGCACAAGGAGAACCCCAAGTTCATCATGGCCCAGCTGCCGCGGGGGTTCGTCGAGAAGTTGAGGGCTCTCGACGCCGCGACCCTGCGGGAGGTCGTCGGAGAGTACCTGACCGACCAGGAGATCGAGGCGACCATGGTCCGGCGTGACCTGATCCTGGCCTGGCTCGACAAGCGCATCCAGGGGCTGGGCGAAGCCGCCGTCCTGTACTGAGCCCGCCGCCCGGTCAGTCGCCGAACCGGAACGAATCGACGCGGAAAAGATCGTCGCCCTGCCCGCGGAAGCTCAGCCACAGGGCGCGCACGCCCCGCGCCCCCTTGACCTCTGCGGTCAGCTCCATCCAGGTCCGGCCGTCGCCGCCGCCGGGGACCTCGACCGCCGCGACCGGACCCGACCACATCTGGTCGAGGGCCAGGACGATCCGGCCCGGCTTGGCCCCCGGGGCCACCCGGATCGTGACCGTCTTGACGCCGCCCCCGAAGTCCAAATACTTGTACCCGGCGCGGTCGTCGTCACGGATGCCGCCGAGCTCCTCCTTGTCGGCGGAGTAGGCCTGGACGCGGACATGGCCGTAGAGCAGGCAGGCCCGGGCCGCGTCCAGTGTCTCGCGCGCGTCGAGAGGGCCGCCGGCCCCCTGGCTCGTCATCTCCACCTCGGGAATGCTGCCGTCCTCGCGGAATTCGACGGGCTCGACGCAGGCCTTGCGCATGGTCTTGCCGCCGTGGGTCGAGCGGTGGTAGAAGACGTACCAGCGTCCGCCGAACTCGACGAGCGAGCCGTGGTTGTTCCAGTTGCCGGGGTCGCAGTGATCGTTGTCGATGATGACGCCCCCGTAGGTGAACGGGCCCATGGGCGAGCGGCTCGTGGCGTAGCCGAGGCACGTCGGCCGGTTGCCGCGGCCCATGTGGGCGTAGACGAAATAGTAGAGGCCGCCGCGCTTGACCATGGCGCCGCCCTCGTGGAAGAAGTGCTCCTTCTCGGTCAGGACGGCGTCCCTGACGGTCGCCGGGTCGATCTCCGTCATATTCGGTTTGAGTTTGGCCATCTTGGCCGCGAACTGGCCCCAGATGTAGTAGGCCTGGCCGTCGTCGTCGACGAAGACGGCGGGGTCGATCTCGTTGAGGCCCTTGACGTCGATGACCCGGCCGTCGGTGAAGGGCCCGGCGGGGGAGGGGCTGGTGGCCACGCCTTCCGTGTCCTGCCGGGAGGCCAGGCAGTAGTAAAGGTAGTATGTCCCGTTCCTGAAATGGCAGTCGGGCGCGTACAAGTAGGCGTCGCTGTAAAGGACCTGGTCGCCGGGCCCCTTGGAGGCGAAGACGTTCCTGTGGATCTCCCATCTCGCGAGGTCGGGCGAAGACAGCACGTCGTAGCTCCAAGAGCAGTAATAGTCCGGGCTCTCGTCGCGCGATCCGTAGACGTAGATCTTTCCGTCCTTCCAGACGCGGGCCGAGGGGTCGGCGAAATAGACCCCCGGCGGGACGATCGGGTTCTGGGCCACAGCCCGCGGCGGGTGCGGCAACAGGACCGCGGCCAGGGGCGCCGCGGCGGCGATGCAGCGGACGAGGCGAAGCCCGGTCTTTTTTCCAGCCATGTCTCCCTCCTCGGTCCGACTCTAGCGCCTCCGGCCGCGCCGAGTCAAGACCGGCGTGTTCTTCGTAATGGGAGGCCGGGCGGCGGCCCGGCAGCCCGCGGTTGACTTGGCCGCGGGCCGGGGCTATCATCAAAGAACGGAGCGCGCCGGCGCGTTGCGATGGTACCGGACGAAGGAGGGAGACCGTGAAAAAGATCATCAGGAACATCCTCTGGCCGACGGACTTTTCCAAGGAAGCCAAGGATTCGCTTCTCTACGCGAGGGCTTTCGCCAGGGCTTTTTCCGCGGATATCACCGCCCTTCACGTGCTGCCCGACTTCTCCCTGGGCCTGTTCGACGCGGCCTATCCCATGTACCAGGAGATCACCCACCGTACGGAGGTCCTGAAAAAGCGGGCCGGGACAAGGCTCCAGAGAACAGGAGAGGCCCGGGGCCCGGCCTTCAAGAAGGTCTTGGTGGCCGAGGGCTCGGCCGCCCATCGGGTCCTGGAGGCCGCCGAAAGGGAAAAGGCCGACCTCATCGTCATGGGCAAGAAGGGGCAGTCGGCGCTGCAGAAGATCCTCATCGGCAGCGTGACCAGCCAGGTCCTCCGCCATTCCCCCGTGCCCGTCCTGGTGACCAAAAGGGGGAAGCGCCTGCCCAAGATCAAGAGGATCCTCGTCCCGACCGATTTCAGCAAGGGCGAGGAGCTCGAGCGCGACGTCGCCTTGAAGCTGGCCGCGGCCTTTGGCGCCTCCCTGACCTTCCTCTACGTCCTCGAGCTGCACGGGCAGGAGTACCGGGCGGTGGACGCCATGTTCAAGTCCGTCCTCGAGAGGTTCCGGAAAAAGGCCGGAAAAGCCGGGCCGGGGGTCCGGGTCAAGAGAGAGGTCATCCGGGACTTCAACGCCGCCGACGGGATCAAGGAATATTGCCGGACCAACAAGCCCGACCTCATCGTCATGGCCACCTGCGCCCGCGGGCTGGGCCGCTTCCTGCTCGGCAGCACGACGGAAAAGGTCATCTCCGCGACCGACACGCCGGTCTTCGCCCTGCCTCCCGACTTCTGCGCCTGATCGGGTCCGCGATCCGGGCGGCTAGGGGAGCGGGGGCTCACTCCCCGCCGATCTGCATCTCCGTGACGCGGAAGGTGGGGGCGGTGACGCCCCGGCTGAGGTCGAGGTCGTCGCCGACCATGTCGATGCCCTCGAGCATGGCCGCCGCCGTCGCGGCGATGGTCAGGCCGCGCACCGGGTGGACGATCTTCCCGTTCTCGATCCAGAAGCCGGCCGCGCCGCCGCTGAAGTGCCCGCTGACGGGATTGATGCCGTAACCCGTGACCTCGCGGACGAGAAGCCCGCGCTTGGTGGCCCGGACGATGTCGTCGGCCTTGCTCGTCCCGGCGGCCATGGAGAAGTTGTGGGGCCCGATCCCGGGGAGCGACGTGAACCCTCCGCGCGAGGCGTTGCCCGTGCTCTTGACGCCGGCCCGGGCGGCGACGATGGTGTTGTACATGTAGCCCCTCAGGACCCCGGCCTCGACGATGGTCCGCGTCTGCTGCGGTACGCCCTCGCCGTCGAAGGGCGCGCTGGCCGGACCTTTCGGCCGGAGGCCGTCGTCGACCAGGGTCAGGAGCCCGGAGCCGATCTGCTCTCCGATCCTGCCGGCCAGGAAGCTGGCCTTCTGCAGGACGCGCTCGCCGTTGACCGCGCCCAGGATGCCGCCGAGAAGGGCGTAGGCCACGTCGGGGCTGAAGACGACCGCCGCCTTCTGGGTCTTGACGGACCTGGCCCCGAGCATCTCCCAGGCCTTCTGCGACGCCCGCCCGGCCACTTCTTCGGCCGGCTTGAGGTCGGCGAAGAAGCGCCGCCCGCACGACTCTCCGCCCGAGGAGCGCTCCTCGCCGGCGGCGGCCACGACGGAGACCGAGAACGAGCAGTTCGAGGCCCGGTAGCTCTTGAGCAGGCCGTGGGAGTTGGCCAGGGCGATCTCGCCCTCGCCCTCCCCGTACCCTGCCCCGCCGCTCAGCGTGATCCGCGCGTCTTTCAGGGCCAGTTCCTCGGCCTTCAGGGCCAGGCCGACCTTGCGGTCCATGGAGATGCGGGCGATCTCCGGATCGTAGAGAGGGCCGGCGTCCCCGATGCCCATGTCGTCGGGCAGGACGTTGCTCGGGTCGGCGGTCGTGATCCGGGCGAAGGCCACGGCCCGGTCGATGGCCTCCCGGCAGGTCTTGTCGGACAGGTCGTTCGAGCTGGCGAAGGCCATGGCCCCCTTGACGAAGACCCGGAACCCGGCGCCGTGGCTCGAGGCCTCCTGGACGGTCTCGATCTCGCCGTTGCGGACGCGGACCGACAGCCGCCGCCCCGATTCGACGTAGACCTCGGCCGCGTCGGCCCCCTTCTTCAGGCACTCCGCGACGTATCGTTCAGCCGTCTGCTTGATGTCCATGTCGCTCTCCTTTCCCTTCCCTCATCCCCGGCGGGCCCGCGCGCCGCCGACGTTGATGCCCCGGATGCGGACGGTCGGCTGCCCGGCCGTGACCTCGGCCTCCTGGCCCTTGCCGCAGATGCCCGGCCCGAAGTCCAGGTCGCGGCCCACGGCGTCGATGTTGGAGATGACGTCGAGGCAGCTGCCGATCAGGGTGGCCCCCCGGACGGGGACGGTCTTCTTCCCGTTCTCGATGAGGTAGGCCTCGCGGCAGGTGAAATTGAAGACGCCCGTCGTCGGGTTGACGCTGCCGCCGCTCAGGCTCTGGACGTAGATCCCGCTCGGGGTCGAGGCCAGGATGTCGGCCGGGTCGTCCTTGCCCTTTTCGATGAACGTGTTGGTCATCCTCGGGATGGGCAGGTAGCGGAAGCTCTCGCGCCGGCCGTTGCCCGTCCTCTCCATGCCCAGCTGCTTGGCCGAAAGGACATCCGTCATGTATTTCACGAGCACACCCTCCTCGATGAGGACGTTGCGGCGCATCGGCGTGCCTTCGTCGTCGAAGTCGGTCGTCCCCCGGAAGTTGGGCAGGGTGCCGTCGTCGACCATGGTGAAGACGGGGGTCGCGACCTTCTGTCCCATCTTGCCGACGAAGACCCCGGTCTTGCGGGCGATGTTGTCGGCCTCGAGGGGATGGCCGACGGCCTCGTGGACGAGGACCCCGCCCCAGCCGTTCTGCATGACGACGTCCATGCGCCCGGCGGGAGCGTCCTGGGCCTCGAGCATGGCGATCGACTCGCGGGCGCAGGCCCGGGCGACATCCTCGGGGGTGACCTCGTCGAAGACCTCGATCCCGGAGTGGCGGCTGAGCCGCTCGCGGCCCATGTGGGACTGCGTGTCGCCGGCCCCGAGCGTCTGGACGATGAAGAAAATGAGCGGCAGCTCGTCGCTCAGATAGAGCCCTTCGCTCGTGGCCACGGCCCGGCCGCGGACCTCGTCGTAGTAGTCGATGGAGGCCATCCGGATGCGCGGGTCGTAGCTCAGGGCGGCCTCGTCGGCCCGCTTCATGATCTCCAGGCGCTTTTCGTCGGCGACCTCGCCGAGCGGAACCTTGACCGTGATATAGGACGGCCGCTTCTCCTCGCGGACGGGGACGGGTTCGACGGCCGCGCCGCTTCGGGCGATGGCCGAGGCCGTCTCGGCCGCCCGCAGGAGGGCCGCCTCGGAGATCTCGTCCGTGTAGGCGAACCCGGTCTTGTCGCCGGCGATGACCCGCACGCCCGCGCCGCGGCTGGCGCCGAAGACGGCGCTCTTGAACTTCGACTCCTCCATCAGGATGCGGCGCGAAACGCGGTTCTCGGCGTAGACGTCGGCGAAATCGCCGCCTCTCTCGAGGGCCTTGCGCAGGACCCGGTCGAGGGTCGCTCTTTCGACCTGAAGGGGTTCGGCCCGCCGCCCGGCCTTGACGCAGGACAGCATCGAGGGCGCGGCGACCAGGACGGCGCCGCCCTTGAGGCCGAGCTCGAGGAATTGCCGGCGCGGGATGCCGGCCGTGAAGGATCTTAGATGGCTCATGATCTCCTCTCCTGGAGTGATGTGGGGAGCGTCATTATAACCCAATCGGGGCCGAAATTGACAAGCCTTCGGCTCTCCTCTATCATGCCTGGTGTCAGAAGGGAGAGAGGAGAGAGAACATGGACATCGCCGAAGCCATCAAGACGGCCATCCAATACGAGAAGCGGGTCGTCCAGGTCTACGAAGAGGCCGTCCGGGCGAGCAACGACGAGACCGGAAAGAAGATCTTCGGGGCCCTGGCCAAGGAAGAGGTCGAGCACGTCGTCTATCTCAACTCGCGGCTGGAGGAGTGGAAGAAGACCGGCCGGGTGACCCCCGCGGCCCTCAACACGATCGTGCCCTCCCGGGAACGCATCGATCAGGGCATCAAGACGCTCGAAGGCCGGGTCGCGGTCAAGGCCCCCGAGGCCGAGATGCGGCTCCTCAAGCGGGCCCTCGACGTCGAAGTCGAGACGAGCGCCTTCTACCAGAGGATGGTCAGGGAGCTGCCCGAAGAGGGACGCCGGCTGTTCGAGCGGTTCGTCGAGATCGAGCAGGGCCACCAGGCCATCGTCCAGGCCGAGATGAACTCGGTCGCCGGCAACGGCTACTGGTTCGACATGGCCGAGATCTCTATGGAGATGTGACCGCTCCCGGACCCACTCCGCCATAGGGGTCTTCAGGGCGACATCCATCGGCGCTTCACTGTTCCGATAACTTCGGGACTACCAGACTTTGGAGATTTTCTAGATCCCACTTGACTGGGCGTCCGCCTCGGGCTCGATTTCCCTGAGCTCCTTGCGCTCGAAGAACGAGTAGACGACGGGGATGACGACCAGGGTGATCAGCGTCGAGCTCAGCAGCCCCCCGACGACCGCCCGGGCCATCGGGGCCTGGGCCTCGCTGCCTTCCCCCAGGCCGATGGCCAGGGGCAGCATGGCCACGATGGTCGTCAACGCCGTCATCAGGATGGGCCGCAGGCGCCGCCGCCCGGCCTCCTCGATGGCCTCGCGGATCGCCAACTTGTCGCGCCGCCGCAGCAGGTTGGTGTGGTCGACGAGGAGGATGGCGTTGTTGACGACGATGCCGCCCAGCATGATGCAGCCGATGTAGCTCTGCATGTTGAAGGTCGTGCCCGTCAGGAAGAGCATCCAGATGACCCCGATCGCGGCCAGAGGCACGGAGAACATGACGACCAGCGGGTCGCGGACCGACTCGTAGAGCATGGCCATGATCATGTAGACCAGCAGCAGGGCCAGGATGATGCTCACCAGCAGCTCCCGGAAGGCCCTCTGCTGCTCCTCGAAATCCCCGGTGAACGTGATGCTGAAGTCCCTCGGGATGGGCAGGGTCCGGATCCCGGCCCGGATGTCGGCCAGGATGGCGCTGAGGTCACGGCCCGAGATCTCGCCGGAGATGGTCACGACCCGCTCCCGGTCGCGCCGCTCGATGCGCTGGGGCCCGCGCCGCGGCCGGACGTCGACGACGTTGCGCAGGCTGACCGGCTGTCCGTCGGAATTGGTCAGGGTCATGTCGAGGATGTCCTCCATGCTCAGCAGCTCGGCGTCCTTGACCCGGACCAGGATGCGATACTCGTGCCCGCCATCGCGGTACATGCTGGCCTGGGTCCCGGACAGGACGGTCTGGACCGTCCTTCCGATCTGGGACACGGACAGCTTCATGTCCGCGGCCGCCTGCCGGTCGATGTGGAGGAGCTCCTCGGGGTTGCCGACCTCGCGGCTGAGGCGGACGTCGGTGACGCCCGGGACGTTCTCGGCGATCCTCTTGACCTGCAGGCTCAGGGCCTCGCTGGTCTCGAGGTCGTAGCCCCGGATCTCGACCTGGACGCGCTCGGAGCCGCCGCCGCCCCGGAAGAAGTACTGGCCGCCGCTGGCCCGGGTCCGGACCACGGTCCCCGGGATGTCCTTGAGGCTTACGCGGAGGGCCCCGGCGATCTGCTCGCTCGACCGGGAGCGCTGTGACACGGGATAGAGCCTGATCGTGAAGTTCCCGCCCTGGGCGCCTCTCCGCCAGCCGCCGCCGCCGACGCCCTCCTCGAGGGCCCGCATCTCCGGCACGTCCCTCCGGATGATGTCGGCCATGACCTTGAACCTCTCGTCGATGACGGCCAGGCGCGTGCCGACCTCCATCTCGACCGTGACGCTGACCTCGCCCTCGTCGGTCGAAGGCATGAACTCGCTGCCGACCACCTTGATCATGAGGATGCTGCCGGCGAGAAGAAGAGCGGCGGCCCCGATGACGACCAGGCGGTGGTCGAGGGCGTAGTGGAGGACGTTTTTGTAGCCGTCCTCCAAGCGCCGGAACAGCCGGCGGATGCCGACGATGGCCCGTTCGACACCCGTCTTCCCGCGGGGATCGCTCAGCTCGGTCACCTTCAGGATACGGCTGGACAGCATGGGGACCAGCGTCAGGGCCACGAACAGCGAGCAGATGAGGGAGAAGCTGACGACGTAGGCCAGCTGCTTGAACATGATGCCGCTCATGCCGCGGATGAAGACCATGGGCATGAACACGGCCAGGGTCGTCAGGGTGCTGGCGACGATGGCCGCCGAGACCTCCTTCGTGCCGGCCGAGGCGGCCTTGCGGGGCGGCTGCCCCGCCTCCTGGAGCCGGTAGATGTTCTCCAGGACGACGATGGCGTTGTCGACCAGCATCCCGATGCCGAGGGCCAGCCCGCCCAGGGTCATGACGTTGAGCGTGAATCCCCCGAAATAGATGAGGCTGAAGGTGGCGATGATCGAGATGGGGATGGCCGTGGCGATGACGAACGTGCTGCGGACGTTGGTCAGGAAGAACAGCAGGACGAGGACCGCCAGGACCCCGCCGTAGAGAGCCGTGTTGGTGACGTTGCGTATGGCGTTGCGGATGTACTCGGAGCTGTCGGAGACCGGCAGGAGCTGGATCTGGGGGATGTCTTCCTGAATTCGGGCGATCTCCTTGAGGACGCCTTCGGCGACCTGGACGGTGTTCGTGCCCGACTGCTTATAGACGGCGATCCGCGTCGCGGGGAACCCGTTGATGCGGACGACCCGGGTGATCCTCCGGAAGGTGTCGTTGATCTCGGCGATCTCCTTGAGCTGGATGGGCACGCCGTCGCGGATGGCGATGACCGTGTCGCGGATCTCGTCCAGGCTCGTGTACACGCCGGGGATGCGGACCAGGATGTCGTAGTTGCCGCGCTCGATGATGCCCGCGGGCAGGTCGATGTTCTCCTGGCGGATCTTGGTGACGATGAGGTCCAGAGGCAAGCCGAGCGCCTTGACCTTGTCGGGGTCGATGTTGACCTGGATCTCCCGCTCGCGGCCGCCCCAGACGTCCATCGAGGCCACGCCCGGGACGCGCTCGAGGCGGTAGGAGATCTGCTCGTCGATGATCTGGCGGGTCTGGATGGGGTCGAGGTTGCTGAGGGCCCCGATCATGAGGATGGGCCGCTGGGCGGGATCGAACTTGCGCAGCGTCGGGCGGGCGACGTCGTCGGGCAGCCGGGAGATGATCCGGTCGAGCCGCTCGCGGACGTCGTCGGCCGCGGCGTCGAGGTCGACGCCCCAGGAGAACATGATGCGCACGTTGCTGTTGCCCTCGGAGGAGACGGAGAAGACCTCCTCGACGCCGGGGACGGCGCTCATGGCGTCCTCGATGGGCCGGGTGATGATCTGCTCGATCTCCTCGGGGCCGGTGTTCTCGTAGGAGGTCGAGACGTTGAGCGTCGGGAAGGTGATGTCCGGCATGAGGTCGATGGGCAGGCGGCCGAAAGAGACGATACCCACGGCCATGATGGCCAGGGTGATCATGACCGTGAAGATGGGGCGCTTGATCGAGAGATCGGACAGGCTCATGACTCACCCCCCGGCGCCGTGGGCGGCAGGATGACCGCGCCCTCCGTCTCGAGAAGATAATGCCCCAGCGTGACGACATGCCCCGAGAGCGAGGCGGGCTCGAGGATCTCGATGCGCTCCCCCTCGATGATGCCGGTCCGGACGGGCTGGAAGCGGGCCCTCTTGGCCTCGAGATCGACCACGAAGACCCCGGACTGGCCGTCCCGGGTGGCCAGGGCGTTGAACGGCACGACCGTGACGTCCTCGCGCCGGGCGAACTCGATCTGGGCGTTGACGAACATCCCCGGCTTGAGGAGCTTGTCCGGGTTGTCGATGTCGATCTCCACCCGCGCCTGGCGGGAAGTCTCCTTGAGCAGCGGAGCGATGCGGACGACTTGGCCGGCGAAGGACCGGTCCGGGAAGGCGCCGCTCGTGACCGTCGCCGGCTGGTCGGCCTGCAGCCGGAAGTAGTCCCGGTCGGTGACGTGGATGACGGCGGTGATGGGCTGGAGCTCGACGATGGACAGGATGGGCGTGTTTACGGACAGCAGGGCGCCCTGGTCGGCGAACCGCTCCCCGACGTACCTGACCGGGCCGCCGGCCTGCCACGAGGCCCGGATCTGGGTGTAAGACAGGCGAAGCCGGGCGGCCTCCAGGGCGGCTTCCCGGTTGGCCAGCTGGGCCACGGCGACGCTGCGCCGGGCCACCTGGGTCCGGTACTGGGCGACGGCCGCGTCCATCTCGGAATCGGACAGGATGCCCTTCTCGTACAGGGCCTTGGCCCGCTCCTGTTCTCGCTCGCCCATTTCGAGCGTGCTCTTGGCCTCTTCCAGATTGGCTTGGGCGACGCTCAGATCGGCTTCCGCCTGGATGACCTGCTGCCGGTATTCCTCGTCTTCGAGAACGGCCACCAGCTGGCCGTTCGTCACCGCGTCGCCGATGTCGGCGAGCAGGCGGTTCAGCTTCCCGGGGACCTTCGGGGCGACCGTGACGTTGGACTTGGCGATCAAGGTCCCCGAGAACTGGCTGAGGTCCCTGATGGAGCCCTTGCCGACGGGCCCGATCTCCACGGCCACGGCCACTCCTCTCGGGCCGCCGGGGCCGGCCGCGGCCGGGAAGACCGCCCGGAGGACCCGCCAGCCCAGGAAAAGGACCACAAGGGCGCCCGCGGCGATGAGGATGGTCTTCTTATTGACGGCGACTATACCCATTCTGCACTCCCAATCCCTTCTCTTCCGGACCGGCTTCCGCTCCCGCTTCCCTGGCATCGAAATACGCCGGTGAAGATAACATAAAATGCTCCACCGTTTTAGACTCACTAACATACAAATTCTTCCCGTACGTGCCTTGGCTGTTGCAATTGAATGAAAAAAAACACTTTATCTCATTTCAGGGCCACTTTTTTGGCCTTAAACGGGCTTTTCGGCCCCGTTTTCGAGGCCTTAGCCTGATCTATTCACGAATCGAGGCGGCTGCAGATGCAAGGCGCGGAGGGTGAAGCTGTACTCCTAGTACTGCGAACCCTTCGCAACACAGCAGATGCGGCCGGATCGGCTCGCCCAGAGGGTAAAAAGGGCGGTCTTTCTGAGAGGAACTTATAAAAGCCCTGATAAACGTCGGAAAGCTGAAGATCGTTCAGATCTCGCAGGGCTTAGGGAACACATCGGCATTTTTATGAATAGATCAGGTCAGTCGCCGGAGAGGTCGGGCTTGAAGCCGCGTCCTTTCTTTTTTTCGGAGACGCGGCGCTTGTCGGCCAGCATCTTCTCCTTGGCCCGTTTGGATCGCTTCCGCTTCTGGCGGCGGATCTTAGCGATCCGCTGCTGTTCCTCGCTCCGCCGGCCGAGGACCATGGCCTCGATCTTGTCGGTCAGGATGCGGCGGGCGAAGAAACGGTTGAGGGCCTGGGACCGTTCCTGCTGGCACTTGACCTCGACGCCCGTCGGCAGGTGCTTGAGGTAGACGCAGGTCGCGACCTTGTTGACGTTCTGGCCGCCATGCCCGCCGGAGCGGATGAACTTCTCGACG
>JAWOHF010000002.1:0-17335 GCA_046496285.1 Candidatus Aminicenantota bacterium | reverse complement strand
TCATGGATTACACGGTGTTCAAGCTCGAGGTCCTCCCCGAATTCGTCGACCGGGCCCTTCTCGCGCTGCGGCTCATGGTCCTCGAACCGGCCTTTTCGGAGCGCGTCCTGGCCACCGTCAAGAGGGCCACAGCCTTCGAGCAGATCGACCGCAAGAAGGACCCGGAGTTCGTCGGGTGGCGCCACCTCTTGCGCCTCCTTTTCGAGGGGCATCCCAATCGGGCCGGGACCTACGGCGAGGAGGCCATCAAGCTCATCGGTTCGAAAGAGGTGCGGTCCTTCTACAGCCGGCACTACTTGCCCAACAACGCCGTCATCGTGGTTTCCGGGAACGTCGATGCGGCCGCGGTCTCCACGAAGATCGGAGAGCACTTCAGCGCCTGGACGCGCCGGGCATTCTCGCGGGCCCAGGTCCCTCCGCCTCCTCCGAACGGACGGGAGCGGATCTGTTTCGTCGAGAACGCCGCTTCCCAGGACGCCACCATTTTCGCCGGGAACGTGATCATGGATCCGGCTGCCCCGGAGTACTTCCCGTTCCTCGTCCTCAACCAGGCCCTGGGCGGCACGACCCGCAGCCGTCTGTTCATGAACCTGCGGGAATCCAAGGGCTACGCCTATTATGCGTTCAGCGAAGCCGAGTTCTACAGGTCGTGCGGAGTCTTCTGGGTCAAAGCCCGCGTGACCCCCGAGTTCATCCACCCGGCCGTCAGCGAGATCGCACGGGAGCTCAAAGCGCTCTCGTCGGAAAGCGCTCCGGCCGTTGAGATCGAAGAGGCCAAGGCCTACCTCGTCGGCAACCTGCCGCTGAAGCTGGAATCCCTGGAGGGATTCTCCGAGTGGACGGCCCGGATAGCGGCCCTGGGCCTGGACTCCGGCCATTGGAACCGGATCCTCGAGAACCTCATGGTCGTCAACGTCGAAAAGGTCCTGGCCGCCGGGCAGAAATATCTCTCCGCGGCGCCCCTCGTGGTCATTGTCGGGCGGCGGGAGTGGATCCTCGATTCTCTCGGGGACTTCCGGGTCGTCGAAGTCTACGACAGCAACGGCGTCCTCAAGCAGACGATCCTCAATAGGAGATGAACGATGAAACTCGTCGAATGCGTCCCCAATTTCAGTGAGGGTCGGGACCAGGAGAAGATCCGGGCCATCGTCCGCGAGATCGAAGCCGTCCCCGAGGTCAAGCTGCTCGATGTCGATCCCGGGGAATCCACCAACAGGACCGTCGTGACCTTCATCGGGACCCCCGCGGCGGCCCAGGAAGCCGCGTTTCGGGCCATCGCCAGGGCCGGCGAGACCATCGATATGCGGACCCATCGCGGCGCGCACAGCCGGATCGGGGCCACGGACGTCTGTCCGTTCGTGCCGGTCTCCGGCGTGACCATGGAGGAGTGCGTCCGGCTGGCCGAGGAGCTTGGGGCCCGGGTGGCCGGAGAGCTGGGGATCCCGGTCTACTTGTACGAGGCGGCCGCCCGGAAGCCCGAGAGGCGGAACCTAGCGACCATTCGGCTCGGGGAATACGAGGGGCTCGAGGACAAATTCAAGGACCCCCGGTGGGCCCCCGATCTCGGCCCGCCCGTCTTCAACCCCCGCTCCGGGGCCACCGTCATCGGCGCCCGGGAGTTCCTCATCGCCTACAACATCAACCTCAACACGAGGGACCGGAAGCTGGCTCACGAGATCGCCCTGAGCCTGAGGGAGAGCGGCCGGGCCAAGCGCGATAGATCGGGGAACATCGTCAAGGACGCCCGCGGCAACACGGTCAAGGTCCCGGGCCGTTTCAAGGAGGTCAAGGCCGTCGGCTGGTACATCGAGGATTACGGCGTCGCCCAGATCTCCGTCAATTTCACGAACTACAAGGTCACCCCGCCGCACGTCGTTTTCGACGAAGCTGTGAAGCTGGCCGACAAGCTCGGCCTTCGCGTGACAGGAAGCGAGCTCGTGGGCCTCATCCCCAAAGAGGCCCTGCTCATGGCCGGCCGCTACTACTTGGGGAAGCAGGGCAAGAGCCCGGGGGTGCCCGACGAGGAGCTCGTCCGGACGGCCGTCCTGTCCCTGGGCCTCAGCGACGTGTCCCCGTTCGACCCCGACAAAAAGATCATCGAGCACCAGTTCCGTCCGTCCGGTCCGTCCCTCGTCCGGATGACCCTTCGTGAGTTCGCCAACGAGCTGTCCATGGATTCCCCCGCTCCCGGAGGAGGGAGTGTCGCGGCCCTTTGCGGAGCCCTGTCGGCGGCCCTCTCGGCGATGGTCGCGAATCTGACCGTCGGCAAGAAAGGCTACGAAGAGGTCCTCGGGGACATGGTCTTGACAGCGGTCGAAGCTCAGTCCCTCAAGGACGAGCTCCTGTCCGCCGTGGACCGCGACACGCAGGCTTTCAACAAGGTCATGGAGGCCCTTCGGCTGCCCAAGACGACCCCCGAGCAGGCCGCCGACAAGGACCGGGCCGTGGAAGAGGCCAACAAGGGGGCCACCCTTGTCCCCCTCGAGGTCCTGGAGAAAGCGGTCCAGGCCGTGGCCCTGTCCCGCACGGCGGCCGAAAAAGGCAACAAGAACTCCGTGAGCGACGCCGGCGTCGCCGCGCTGGCCGGTCAGGCCGCAGGCCACGGGGCCTACTACAACGTCCTCATCAACCTTCCGGGCATTCGGGACGAGAAATTCAAGCTCCAGGCCCGGCGCCGGGCCGAGCGGCTCAAAAAAGGCCTCGACCGACAGGCGGCCGCGGCCGCCAGGATCCTGCTCAAGTCCCTCCAAGCTTCTTGACCCGGCTTTTCCTAACCTGATCTATTCATAAGAACGCCGATTTGTCACCAAACTCATGCGATATCCATAAGATCTTCAACTTGCCGACCTTTCAAGGGATTCCCGGAAGCCGCTCCCGGAAAGACCGGCATTCTTATGAATAGATCAGGCTAAACTTTCGGCGCCGTCCGCAGCCTCATGATCTTCAGAAGGGTCGCCAGCCCGAAGACGAGGAAGCAGAGGATGACGATGGCCGCCGCCGCAGGGATGTTGATCTCGACGGCCAGGAAGAGGCCCAGGACGACCGACAGGACCGCCGTGACCGTCGATACCCAGACGGCCGTCTTGAAGCGAGAAGCGACCTGAAGCCCCGCCGCCGCGGGGATGACGATGAGGGCCGCGACGAGCAGGATCCCCACGACCTTCATCCCCAGCACGACAGTGACGGCCGTGAGGACCATGAGCAGCATGTCGAGGCGGGCGACCCGGACGCCGGCGACGCGGGCCGATTCCCGGTCGAAGGTCATGAACAGGATCTTGGCATAATTGAGGGATACGACGAGCAGGACGGCTGCGGCCAGGCCCGCCGTCAGTCCGACCTCCAGGGGCTCGATGGCCAGGATGTCCCCGAAGAGATAGGCCATCAGCTCGACATTGAAGCTGCGGGCCAGGCTGGCCAGCAGGATGCCGACGGCCATGCCGAGACTGCTGAGGATGCCGATGGCCGTGTCGCCGTGGAGGCCGGCCCGGTCCTTGAGCTTGATCATCCCGACGGCGGCGACAGCGGAGACAGCCAGAGCCGCCGCCAGAGGCAGAATGTTCAGGAAGAGGCCCAAAGCGACGCCGGCGAAGGCGATATGGGACAGTCCATGGCCGATCATGGCATCGCGTCGCAGGATGAGGAACAGACCAAGCACGGCGCAGGCCACGGCGATCGACACCCCGGCCAGAAAGGCCCGTTGGAGAAATCCGTAGGCGAAGAGAGCTTCCATGGGCGGGTCCTCAGTGCTCGTGGGCGATCAGGTGGTCGCCGCGGGTGACCATGTCCCGGAAGACCTCGGACCGGCAGAAGTCGCCGTGGCTGCCGTGATAGACCAGCTTCTGGTTGAGGCAGGCCACCTGCGTGACGTGCTTGTTGACGATGCCGATGTCGTGGGTGACGAGGACGATGGTGATGCCCTCCCGTTTGTTCAGCAGATCGAGCAGGTCGTAGAACGAGGTCTGGGTCTCGGCGTCGACGCCCGTGGTCGGCTCGTCCAGGAACAGGATGCGCGGGGCGGTCACCAGGGCCCGGGCGATGAACACCCTCTGCTGCTGCCCTCCGGAGAGCCGGCCGACGGGCCACTTCCGGAAATCCTCCATGCCGACCTGACGGAGGACCCGCAGGATCTCTCCCCGCCCGGCGGACCCCCAGGCCTTTCTGTTGGACATCAGGGCCATGGCCACGACCTCCTCGACGGAGGCCGGGAAAAAGGGGTCGACGTGGGTGGCTTTCTGGGGGATGTAGCCGATCCTGCGCCAGTCCGTGAATTCGCCGGACGGGCGGCCCATGATCTCGATCGTTCCCGAAGAGGGCTTCAGGAGGCCGAGGATGATCTTGATCAGGGTCGTTTTCCCCGACCCGTTGGGGCCGATGAGGGCCAGGAAATCGCCGTCGCGGATGGCGAAGTCGATGCCGACGAGCACAGGCGGTCCGCCGTAGCTGAAGGAGACGTTCCGGACGCCGACGAGATCCATGGCTTTACCGGCACCCCAGCCCTTCGCGGAGGCTCTTCAGGTTGTCCTCCATCAGCTCGAAGAAACCGTATCCTCTGTCCTTCTGCTCCTTGGTCAGGTTATGCCCGGCGTGGAGGACGAGGACCCGGCCGCCGATCTCCCGGGCCAGCGTCCTGGCCAGGTCGGGAGGGACGGAATTCTCGAAAAATACGGTCTTGATCCCTTTTTCCCGGCAGTACTCGATGGCTCTGATGAGGTCTGCGGGACGAGGCTGGGAGTCCGGGCTCAAGCCGTACAGAGCCTGCTCGGCGAGGCCGTAGCGGCGGGCCAGGTACCCGAAAGCCCCGTGGCCGGCCAGCACGAGGTCACGGAACGGGCAATCCGCCAGCGCTGACCGATATCTGGCGTCAAGCTCCCGGAGCCTGTCGGCCAGCCGGCCGGCGTTTTCCCGGAAAACTTCTCGCCCGCCGGGGTCGACGGCCGACAGCTCCTCTGCGATCCTGTTCACGACCAGGACGTCGAGATCGAAATCCAGCCAGATGTGGGGGTCCAGAGGGCCGTGCGCATGTCCCGCTTCTTTCTCGTCGTGGTGTTCCGCGGTCTCCAGCAGAGCGAGGCCCCGGCTCGCCTCGAAGGCCCGGGTGCGGCCCTTCGGCAGGGCCCGGAGCAGACCGGGGAGCCACGGTTCCAGGTTGGCGCCGATGAAAAGGAACAGGTCGCTCGAGGCCAGCCTGTCGATGTCCCCCGGCCGGGGCTGCCAAGTATGGACCCCGGCGCCCGGGGGCAGCAACAGGTCGACTTCTCCTCTTTCCCCGGCCACGGCCGCCGCGAATTCGGCCAGCGGAAAGACGGAGGCCATGATCCTGACCTTCGCGCCGTGGGCGACGGCCGGGGCCGACAGGAGCGCCGTGAGCGCCAACAACGCCGCTGTCAGGCGGGGTTTTGCGGGCATGCCGTCCTCCGGGAACTCGCCGAGTTTGGGCTTATTATATGCGAGGCGTCCGCTTGAATCCACGGGTTTTTTATGTCATCATGATCCCTCTCGAAATACTCATCCATGGAGGGTTTCATGTCATCCGCACTCACCGAGCTCAAGCCTTCTCTCGTCTGGAAGCATTTCGCCAAGATCCTGACCATCCCGCACTGTTCGGGGAACGAGAAGGGGTTGGGCGACTACGTCATCTCCGTCGCTGGGGGCCTCGGATTCCCCTGGAAAAGGGACAAGGTCGGCAACGTCGTCGTCAGCAAGCCGGCCACGCCCGGGCGGGAGGGGGCCGTCGGCGCCATCCTCCAAGGGCATCTCGACATGGTCTGCGAAAAGAACTCCGGCACGGCCCACGACTTCGCCAAGGACCCCATCCAGGCGGAGATCAAGGGCGAGTGGGTCTATGCCAAGGGAACGACGCTCGGCGCCGACAACGGCATCGGCCTGGCCGCGGCCCTGGCCGTCATGGAAGACAAGACCTTGGTCCACGGCCCCTTGGAATTCCTCTTCACCGTCGACGAAGAGACGGGCTTGACCGGCGCCAACAAGATCCCCAAGGGTTTTCTGGCCGGGAAGATGCTCCTCAACCTCGACAGCGAGGACGAGGGGACATTCACCATCGGATGCGCCGGCGGGGCGGATTCGACGCTCGTTTTTCCGATGGAAAGAAAAAAGAAGGCCGCGCAGAACCTCTATCTCCTGCATCTCCAGGGCTTCCGGGGCGGTCACTCCGGCCTCGACATCAACCAGGGCCGGGGCAACGCCATCAAGCTCCTGGCGCGGATGCTGGGACAGGCCCAGGCGACCGCCGGTTTCGAGGTCGTCAGCATCGAGGGCGGCAGCAAGCACAATGCCATCCCCCGCGAAGCGTTCGCCGTCCTGGCCTGCCCGCCGGCCAAGGTCAAGGGCCTGTCGGCGGCCCTCAAGAAGGCCTTCGACAAGATCTATGTCGAATATAGGGCCGTGGAGGCTGAAGCCAAGTTCACTTTGGAGCCTGTTCCCGGCAAGGGCTTCCCCCTGCTCCGGGATTGCCAGCGCCGGCTGCTCGATTTCCTTCTGGCCATCCCCCACGGCGTCGTGGCCATGCACCCGGAGATCGCCGGGCTGGTCGAGACCTCGACCAACTTGGCCATCGTCAAGACCGGCAAGAGAGAGCTCGAGGTCCTCTGCAGCACGCGGAGCTCGGTGGCTTCGGCCCTCGAGGCGACGCGCGACATCCTCCAGGCCGTCTGCGCCCTGGCCGGGGCCCGGGCCAACCTCAAGGACGGCTATCCCGGCTGGATGCCGAACCTGGCCTCCCCTCTCCTGAAGAACCTCAAGGATGTCTATTCGCGGATGTCCGGCAAGGATGCCGAGATCGTCGCCGTTCACGCCGGCCTCGAGTGCGGCATCATCGGCGAGAAGTTCCCGGGCATGGACATGATCTCCTTCGGCCCGACCATCAAGAACCCGCATTCCCCCGAAGAGCGCGCCCACATCGGCTCGGTCGAGAAATTCTGGGCCTTCCTCTCTGCGGCCCTGGCCGACCTGTCGAAATGACAGGGAGCGAGAGCGGGGACGGAGCGTGAACAGACGGAGCTTTCTTGTCGCGGCGGGAGCCCTGGGTGCGATCGCATCCGGGCTCTTCGCCTGTCATAAAAGGAGCAAGGCCATGAAAAAGCAGGTCCAAACCGACCAGGCCCCGAAGGCCATCGGCCCCTATTCCCAGGGCATCGTCGCCAACGGGTTCGTTTTCTGCTCGGGCCAGATCCCCATCGATCCGGCCAGCGGAGAGCTCAACACCGGGACGATCGAGGAACAGACGCGACTCGTCCTCAAGAACGTTGGGGCCGTGCTGGAAGCCGCCGGCTCCTCTTATGACCTAGTGGTCAAGACGACCGTCTTCCTCCAGGATATGAACGACTTCGCCAAGATGAACGGGGTCTACGCCGAGTTCTTCAAGGCCCCCAACCCGGCCCGGGCCGCCGTCCAGGTCGCCCGCCTGCCTCGCGACGTCAAGGTCGAGATCGAAGCCGTGGCCCTCGTCAAATAGCCGTTATGCCCATATACGAGTACGTATGCCATAAATGCGGGCACGCGTTCGAGTGCCTGGTGACGGCCGGCAGGGACAAGGACGTCGTTTGCCCCGAGTGCGGCGGCGGCGAGCCCCGGAAAACGATCTCCTGCTTCGGCATCGGCGGCGGCTCGAGCCGGATCAAGGCCTCCTCGTCGGGCTGCACGAGCTGCTCGACGAAGTCCTGCAGCACCTGCCGCTGATCCATCGGGCGCTCCGGCCTCCCTCCGGCCTTTCTTCCCTTGACTTATCGTTCCCGTTGACGATTAAATAGCACCTATCATGGGACGGACAGGACGGCCCGAACGGAAGAAACCACGGCGGCCGTCCCCTGCCGTCCGGATCGGCGTCGACACCGGTGGGACCTTCACCGACCTCGTCGTATGGAAGGACGGGGCCCTCTCCAATCGCAAGGTCCTTTCGACCCCTGATGACCCCTCGCAGGCCATCTTCGAAGGGCTTGGCGACGTCCTTAACGGTGCCCCCTGCGCTTTCATCGTCCACGGCACGACCGTGGCCACCAACGCCCTCCTGCAGAGAAAAGGGGGGCGCATCGCCCTCATCACCACGGCCGGGTTCGAGGACGTCCTGGCCATCGGGCGGCAGACCCGGCGGGACCTCTACTCGCTCCGTCCCGAGGACAGGTTCGAGCTCATCCCGGCCGGCCTCCGGTTCGGGGTCCGGGAAAGGACGCTTTACACGGGCCGCATCGAGAAACCTGTCAGCCGGACCGAGGTCCGCGGGATCATCGCCAGGGCCCGCAAAGCCGGAGTGCAGGCCGTGGCCGTCTGCCTTCTCCACTCGTATGTCAATCCCCGGAACGAAGAGGTCATCGCCCAAGAGCTCGAGAAGGCGGGCTTGATGGCCTCGGTCTCGAGCCGCCTCCTTCCCGAACACCGCGAATACGAGCGGACGTCCACGACGGCCATCAATGCCACCCTCATGCCGGTCATGGATCGCTACCTGACGGAGCTAGACCGCCGTCTCGGCCGGTCCGAGCTCAGGATCATGCAATCCAACGAGGGCTACATCTCCTCGGCGCGGGCCCGGCTGGAGCCCATCAAGACCGCGCTGTCGGGTCCGGCGGGAGGGGTCGTCGGGGCCCGCGTCCTGGCCCTTGCGGCCGGGATCCCGAACGTCATCAGCTTCGACATGGGCGGGACGTCGACGGATGTCTCTCTCATCGAAGGACGGATCCGCCGGACGCACGAGGCCCGCATCGGGGATTTCCCCATTCGGTTGCCGATCATCGACATCCACTCGGTCGGTGCCGGGGGAGGCTCGATCGCTTTTGCCGACCGGGGAGGATCGCTCCGGGTCGGCCCGCAGAGCGCCGGCGCCGACCCGGGCCCGGCCTGTTACGGTCTCGGCGACCTGCCGACCGTGACCGACGCCAACCTCTGCCTCGGCCGGCTGGACGCCGATTTCTTCCTGGGCGGGAAAATGCGCATCTACCCCGAGCGCAGCCGGGCCGCCGTGGGAGCTCTGGGCCGGCGGATAGGCAAGTCTTTGAAGGACACGGCCCTGGGCATCGTCGCCGTGGCCAACGCCAATATGGAGAAAGCCATCAGGGTCATATCCGTCGAGCGCGGTCACGATCCCCGCGGGTTCGCCCTTTTCCCCTTCGGCGGCGCGGGCGGGATGCACGCCGTGGAGATGGCCGCCCATCTGGGCCTGCCGACGATCGTCGTCCCCCGCAACGCGGGCGTCCTGTCGGCCTTCGGGCTGCTCATGGCGGATTCCATCAAGGATTACACGAGATCCTTGATGAAGCCGGACTCCCTGGTCACGTTGTCCGAGCTCGAAAAGGAGTTCCGGGGACTCGAGGAAGCGAGCCGCCGCGACATGGCTGAGGACGGGTTCGCCGATGGGGACCTCATCCTCGAACGCTCCCTCGACTGCCGCTACCTCGGCCAGTCCTACGAGATCGACGTCCCTTACCGCAAAGGGCGCACGGCCGCGCGGGCTTTTCTCGAGGCCTTCCACAGCCGGCACGCGGCGCTCTATTCCTACCGTCATGACGGCCGGCCGGTGGAGATCGTCAACCTCCGGATCAAAGCCGTGGCCGTCACGCCGAAGGTCCCCTTGAAAAAAGAGCGCGGTTCGCCCGTCATGGACCCCGGGGCCGTGGTCGGCAGGCAGTCGATCGTTTGCGGCCGCTCAGCCCATGACGGCCTGATCCTCGACCGGTCGCGCCTTCGGGCCGGCAACTTCGTCCGCGGCCCGGCGCTGGTCATCGACCCCGAATCGACGATCTATCTCCCCCCGGGGCATGCGGCCCGGGTCGACGGATATTCGAACCTCATCATCCGCAAAGGGGCGGCCCGATGAAGACCTGCGACCCCATCGAGCTCGAGCTCTTCAAGAACGTCTTCATCGCCGTCTCGGAAGAGATGGGAGCCGTCCTCGGGCGCACCGCCCTGTCCCCCAACATCAAGGAACGGAAGGATTACTCCTGCTCGCTTTTCAACGACCAGGGCGAGACGCTGGCCCAGGGCTCCTACATCCCCGTTCATCTCGGGGCCATGCCCCTCTCCGTCCAGTCCGCTATGCGGTCGGTGACGTTCGAGCCGGGCGACCTGGTCATCCTCAACGACCCTTACCGGGGCGGGACCCACCTGCCCGACATCACCTGCATCTCCCCGGTCTTCATCGGGCGGAAGCTCAGCTTCTTCGTGGCCAACCGGGCCCATCACTCCGATGTGGGCGGAATGACCCCGGGCTCCATGCCCCTGGCGACCGAGCTTTTTCAGGAGGGCCTGATCATCCCGCCGCTGAAGCTCTTTTCCCGGGGCCGGATGAACAGCGGGGTCTTCGACCTCCTCCTTTCGAACGTCCGCACGCCGGAAGAGCGCCGGGGCGACCTCCTCGCCCAGTTCGCGGCCAACGAAGTCGGGCGAGCGAGGCTCGAGGAGGCCGTGACCCGGTTCGGTGTCGGCAAAGTCCGCCTGTACTCGGGGCTCATCCAGGACTATACCGAGAAGTTCCTTCGGGACACCATCCGGGCCATCCCCGACGGGAGTTATGACTTCGAGGATCACCTGGACAACGACGGGATCTCGGCCCGGCCGATCAAGATCGCCGTCAGGCTGACCATTCGGGGAGACCGGGCGGTCGTCGATTTCAGCGCCTCATCGCCCCAGACGGAAGGCGGCGTCAACGCCAATCTCGCCGTGACCTCTTCGGCCGTCCTCTATGTCTTCCGGTCCCTCGTCGAGGACGACATCCCCTTCAACACGGGGTTGATGAGGCCCCTCGAGATCGTCGCCCCGCCCGGGTCCATCGTCAACGCCGAGTTCCCGGCCGCCTGCGCCGGGGGTAACGTCGAGACCTCGCAACGCATCGTCGACGTCCTGCTCGGGGCCCTGGTCAAGGCCCTGCCGGACAGGATCCCGGCCGCGAGCCAGGGGACCATGAACAACATCGCCTTCGGGGGCTATGACCCCTGGCGGAAAAGGCGCTTCGCCTATTACGAGACCATAGGCGGCGGCATGGGCGCCGGGCCGGGAAAGGCCGGGCTGTCCGGCGTGCACACCCACATGACGAATTCGCTCAACACCCCTGTCGAGGCCCTGGAGAACTACCTGCCCCTGACCATACGCTCCTACGGGCTCAGAAAAGGATCGGGCGGCAAAGGGCGCTCCCGCGGCGGCGACGGGATCGTCCGCGAGTACGAATTCCACGTGGCCGCGGCCTTGACGATCATGTCCGAGCGCCGCCGTTTCGCCCCCTACGGCGTTCGCGGGGGATCGCCCGGGGCGCGGGGCCGCAACATCCTGGTCTCGAAGGGCGTCCGCACGGCCCTCGGCTCGAAGGTCAACATCAAGCTCCGGGCGGGAGATGTCTTGAGGGTGGAAACGCCCGGCGGAGGCGGTTCCGGCAAGGCCTCGAAAAAGCCGAAGCGGGCCGGACGGTAAACCTTCCTCAGCTCTTCTTGAGCTTGTTCTTTTCGATCAGCAGCATGCCCTGGTAGGACACGTAGTTCATGAGGATCATGACCCGCTCGCGGTCGCCGACCTCCTTCTGGAAGATGCCCTTGAGCCCCTTGAGCGGGCCTTCGACGACCTCGATCTCGTCGCCGACCCCCGGTTCCTCACCGTACCTCTCGAAGACGATCAGCCCGTCTCTTTCCCGGGCCCTGATGCCGGCGACGACCTCCTCGGGGATCGGGGTCGGGCCCTCGTCGCCGCCGACGACCCTCTTCACGCCGCGCGTATACTTGACCGTCTGGTACTGCCGGGGGAAGTCGAAGGACAGCAAGGCGTATCCCGGGAAGAACGGGCTGACCCTTTTTTCGTGGATGTATTTCGGGCAGTAGATCGTGAAGCCGCCCTCCTGGAAAAGGCGCTCTACCTGGGCTTCCTTCTTGGGCTTGGTGTTGATGACGAACCAGGCGGCCATTTCCTGACCTATTGCCCCTCATCCGTCAGGCCGAGATGCCGGTAGAGCCCCGGCCTCCTGTCCTCGAGGAAGTGCCGGCGGGCGTGGCACGAATGATTTTTGGCGAGATCGCATTCGGCGTAAAGGATGTGATCGGCGCCCCGGGGAGCGCGGGCGACGACCCGGCCGTCCGGGTCGACGACGAACGACTCGCCGGAGAACTCGATGTCCTCCTCGCGTCCGACGCGGTTGACGAGGGCCGCGAAATAGCCGTTCTGGAAAGCGGCCGTCTGGAGCTCCGCTTCGAATATCCCTTCGGTCCACTCCCCCACCGCGCCGGCCTGCGGCACGACCACGAGTTCGGCGCCCTGAAGACGCAGGGCCCTCATGTATTCCGGGAAATGGCGGTCGTAGCAGATGGCCACCCCGATCTTGCCGACAGATGTCGGGAATACGAGCCGGCTGGCGTCCGCCGGGGCATAGTAGCCCTTCTCGTGGAACCCGGGTCCTTCCATGATGTGGGCCATCCGGGTGACCCCGAGCAGGCTCCCGTCACCGTCGATGACCGGCGAAGAGTCGTAGGTGGCGCGGCCGTCGCGTTCGAAGACATTGAGGACGGCGACCACCCCGGTCTCTTTGGCCAGGCGGCCGAAGAGGTCCGTCGTCGGGCCGGGGACAGGCTCCGCTTCCCGGAGCCGAACTTCCGTGGCCGGGACCCGGGGCAGGAACCGGGAAAAGGCCAGCTCCGCGAAAGCCGCCAGCCCGGCCCCCGCCCGCGCGGCCTGGAGAAAAGCCTTTGCGCCTCGTTCCCTGTTCTCGCCCGGTTCGAGACCGGCGTGCTGCTGGATCAGGGCGATCTTGAGGCTCAACGACAGGCTTTCTCGACGTCGGCCGGCGCCTTGGGGATGGGGGGGCCCAGGACCCGCCGGCCCTTTTCCGTGACCAGGACGTCGTCCTCGAGCCGGACGCCGCCGAGGTCGAGGAACTTCTCCACCTTGTCGTAGGCGATGAATTCCAGGTGCTTCTTTTCCTTGCGCCATTTCTCGACGAGGGCCGGAATGAAGTAGATGCCGGGCTCGACGGTCATGACATATCCGGGCCGCAGCTCGCGGGCCATGCGGAGATAGGCCAGGCCGAACTGGTCGCTCCTCTTGACCGAGTCGTTGTAGCCGACATGGTTCTCTCCGAGGTCCTCCATGTCGTGGACGTCCAGGCCCATGTTGTGTCCCAATCCATGGGGGAAGAAGAGGGCATGGGCGCCCTTGGCGACGGCCTCGGCCGCGTCGCCCTTCATCAGCCCCAGGTCCTTGAGGCCCCGGACCATGGTCCCGGCGGCTTTCAGGTGGATGTCCTTGAACATGACGCCGGGTTTCATGGCCCGGATGGCGGTCTCCTGTCCGGAAAGGACGATGTCATAGACGTCCTTCTGGCGGCGGTTGAATTTCCCGCCGACGGGCACGGTCCGGGTGATGTCGCAGGCGTAGGACATTTCCGACTCGGTCCCGACATCCATCACCAGGAGCCGTCCCTTGGTCAGCAGGTTGCCGTGATAATGGTTGTGAAGGGTCTGTCCGTTGACGGTCACGATGGGCGGGAAGGCCAGACGGTATCCGCGGGACAGGGCGATGCCCTCCATGGCCCCCGAGACCTCCCGCTCATAGCGGCCGGGCTTGGCCAGTTTCATGGCCGCCAGGTACATGTCGCGGGTGACTTCCAGGGCCCCTTCGATCTCTTTGATCTCTTCCTTGGACTTGACCAGCCGCTGGTCGACGACGGCCTTGATGAAGGCCCCGGAGGCCTTGGCCTTGAGGTCCTTGTGGGGGATCTTGAGAAGCTCGCCGAGGACCCTGGCCGTCAGGGCCCGGTAGGGAGGCAGGTAATGGACGGGCCGGCCGGCGGACAGGGCCTTTGCGACATATTCCTCAAAGGCCTTGCGCGGGGCGGTGCGGCCGACCCCGACCTCGCGGGCCCGGTCCCTCATCTTCGGAAGATGGCCCATCCAGATGATGTCCTCGATCCCGATGTCGTCCCCGAAAAGGATGTCCTTGTTCTCGTCGATGTCCACGACGGCGGCCAGCCCGGGGGAATTCAGCCCGAAGAAATAAAGGAACGAGCTGTCCTGACGGAAAGGGTAGGTGTTGGCCGGATAATTCATCGGGCATTCCTCGTTGCCCATGAACAGCAGGATCCCCCGGCCGATCTGCTTTTTCAGGAGCTTGCGCCGGCGGGCATAGATCTCGGATTTGAACATGTCGTCCTCCTTGCGGATTCGAAGGGGATTTTATAACAGATAATCGGGCGGCGTTCAACTCTTGACGAAGGTTTGAAAAGCCGCGGGCACGGTGATATGATGAGCGACCGGGTAACGAGTCCGAGGACGAAGGAGACGGGAATGGGCGGCTTTTTCGGCGTGGTCGGGAAAAAGGACGTGGTCCAGGACCTGTTCTACGGGGTGGATTATCATTCTCACCTGGGAACGAAACGGGGCGGACTGGCCGTCGGCAACGCCGGCGGCATCGCCCGCTACATCCACAACATCGAGAACGCCCAGTTCCGGTCGAAGTTCGAGGAGGATGTCCGCAAGCTCCACGGGTCGCGCGGCATCGGGGTCATCAGCGATTTCGAGGACCAGCCCCTGCTGGTCAGGTCCCACTTGGGGCATTTCTCGATCGCCACGGTCGGCATCGTCAGGAACATCGACGCCCTGGTCGAACGGGCTTTCCGGGCCAAGCGCATCCACTTCTCCGAGATGCGGGGCGGGGCCATCAACCCGACCGAGCTCATCGCCGCGCTCATCAGCCAGAAGGAATCGTTCGAGGACGGCATCCGGCACGTCTGGGACATGATCGAGGGTTCCTGCTCCATCCTCATCCTGACGGACGAGGGCGTCCTGGCGGCCAGGGACAGCGTGGGGCGCACGCCCATCGTCCTCGGAAGAAAACCCGGGTCCTACGCCGCGACCTTCGAGACCTGCGCCTTTCCCAACCTGGGATTCGAGACGGAACGGTTCCTCGGCCCCGGGGAGATGGTCATGATCACGCCCGAAGGCTTCGAGACCCGGGTCCCGCCCCGCGATACCCTGCAGATCTGCGCCTTCCTCTGGGTCTACTACGGGTACCCGGCCTCGAACTACGAGGGGATCAACGTCGAGACGGTCCGCAACGCGTGCGGGGAGATCCTGGCCCGCGACGAGGAAGTCGATGTCGATCTGGTGGCCGGCATCCCCTCCTCCGGCATCGGGCACGGGCTGGGCTACGCCGCGGCGGCCCATATCCCCTTCCGCCGGCCCTTCGTCAAGTACACTCCCACCTGGGCCCGCAGCTTTATGCCCCAGAACCAGGACGTCCGCGACACCGTGGCCCGCATGAAGCTCATCCCCATCCGGGAGATCATCCAGGGCAAGAAGCTCCTTTTCTGCGAGGATTCGATCGTCCGCGGGACGCAGCTCAAGGACACCATCCAACGGCTTTATGAATCGGGGGCCATCGAGGTCCACATGCGGCCCGCCTGTCCTCCCTTGGTCTATGGCTGCCCCTTCCTCAATTTCTCCCGGTCGCGCTCGGAGCTCGACCTGGCCGCCCGCAAGGCCATCCGGGCCCTGGAGGGTCCGGACTCCACCGATTACGGGGAATACACCCGGGCCGGTTCCGAGAAATACGAGGCCATGGTCTCGTGGATCGCCCAATCGTTGGGACTGACCTCTCTTCGATACCAGCGGCTGAACGACCTCGTCAGGGCCATCGGGTTGCCCAAGTCCAAGGTCTGCACGTACTGCTGGGACGGGGTCGACAACACGGCCAAGAGCCCTCGGCTTTTTGAGTGATGTTATCGGCGGGCCGGCGGGAGTGGACGGGAAAAAACGCAAAAAAAAATGGTAGCGGGGGTTGGATTTGAACCAACGACCTCCGGGTTATGAGCCCGACGAGCTACCAGGCTGCTCTACCCCGCGGTACCGCCACGTATTATAGCAAATCCGAAGGCAAAGTCAAAGAGGAATTTTCACCGGCTATTCGAGCTCTCTGCCCAGCGTTTCGGGGATCCAGATCCAGATCAAGGCGGCCGCCAGGAAAGCCAGGGAGATGAGGGAAAAAGAGAAACCGAACCCCCGGAGCTGGGCCAGCGAGCCGACGATGAACGGGGCGGCGGCGCTGACGATGCGCCCCGTGTTGTAGGTGAAGCCCTGGGCCGTGGCCCGGATCTTCGTGGGATAGAGCTCGGCCGTCAGGGCCCCGAAGCCGCTGAAATATCCCGTCCCGAAGAAGGCCACGAACGGACCCAGGGCCAGGAGCGCCAGCGGGTCCCTGGTGCGGGAATAGAGGACGACGAAGACGGCGGCCGTGACGAGGAATGCGATATAGGTCCTTTTCCGCCCGAACCGGTCGCTGATGAAGCCGAACGAGACATAGCCCAGCCACATGCCGACCTGCATGAAGATGACCAGCCCCGACATCAGCCTGGGGCTCAAGCCGATCCCGCCCTGTTCGGCGGTCATGGAGAGATAGGCCGGGATCCAAAGATTGAGGCCCCACCAGGCGAACAGAGTGCAGGCGTTCATCAGGGTCACGAGCACGGTGAGGCGCACCCTTTCCCGGCTGAAGACCTCGGCCAGCCCGGCGAGGCCCTTGGTCCCCCGCGACCGGCGGGCCCTCCAGATCTCGGGCTCCCGGACGTTCCTCCGGATCCAGAGCGTGAACAGGGCCGGGACGACCCCGGCGAAGAACACGGCCCGCCATCCCCAGATGGGGAGCACGATCGCAGCCACGGCGGCCGCCAGGGCGTAGCCGACGGCCCAGGAGCTTTGGACGAGGCCCAAAGCCTTGCCTCGGTGCTCGCCGGACCAGGTCTCGGAAACAAGGGCCGCCCCGCTGGCCCACTCGCCGCCCATGCCCAGACCCAGCAGGACCCGGAACACGGCCAGCATGAGGATGCTCGTGGACAGACCGCAGGCCGCGGTGAAGACGGAGTAGATGAGGATGCTGTACATCATGGCCGTGCGGCGGCCGTGCCGGTCGGCGACGATGCCGAAGACGAGACCCCCGAAGGCCGAGGCGACCAGGGTCAGCGAGCCCAGCAGCCCGGCCGTCGACTTGGCCATGCCGAGGTCGGCCATCACGGAGGCCAGGACCATGGCATAGAGCATGACGTCGAAGGCGTCCAGCATCCAGCCGAACGAGGCCGCGACGAGGGCCCGGCGGGCGTCGGGCGAAGCCTCCTTCCACCAGGCGAAACGCGGCATTATCTGTGGGACCATTGACCCGCTTATAGCATAAATCGGGAAAAAAAGAACGGCCGGAGCGGGTCGTAAGCCGAATTCTGTCCCCGCCGAAACGGGTGACGGTCATTTGTCTAGGCCCCGGATCGCTCCGGGGCTCGAGCGGCCGACCCGCCCCCTGGGACGGGCCGTCCCAAAACGGGGCTCGTTTGGCCTTGCTCCGGATGGGGTTTGCCCTGCCCCCGGCGTCT
>JAWOHF010000282.1:0-7080 GCA_046496285.1 Candidatus Aminicenantota bacterium | reverse complement strand
AGAGAGGCGATGACCGGACAGCCGATGCCCGGGGAGCCGTCCATGATCAGCCACTCCCGGCTCTCCCTCTCGCCGATCTCCCGGGCCTTCTTCCGGACCTCGGAGACGAGCTTCCCGGAGTTCTCCTGGGCGATCCCGAGACGGGCATGGACCAGCGGGCCGAAGCGGGTCGAAGAAACGTACCATTCTCCGGAGACACAGGGCTCCATGACGATGGCCCCGGGTTCGCAGACATGGGAACAGAAGTCACAGCCTTCGCAGGCCAACGGGTCGACACGGGCTTTCCCATCGGCACCCGCGGACAAGGCGCCGAACCGGCAGACCGTCAGGCACTGTCCGCAGGCCGTGCATTTTTGCGCGTCGACACGGGCTTTCCGGCCGGCGACGAACTCGTGTCTCTCGAGGATCTCGGGCCGCAGGAGAAGATGAAGGTTCGAGGCGTCCACATCGACGTCGGCCAGGACGGCGTTCCCGGCCAGGGCCGCGAACGAGGCCGCCACAACGGTCTTCCCCGTCCCTCCCTTTCCGCTGATGACGACGAGCTGTTTCATGGGAGCGCCTTCCGGACGGCTTCGAACAGTCCGATGAAATCCTTGCCGGCCGACGGGTCGGCATCGAGGATGGTCTCCCCCCTGGAGTAGGCCTCAGCGATCCGGCGGTCGAAGGGAATGGTCATGAGCAGGGGGATCCCTTCTTCGGCGCAAAACGCTTTGATACGGCCGTCCCCCGGCCCCCCATCGGCCCTGTTGATGACCACCCCCCGGGGGATGCCCAGCGCTTTGGCCGCTCCGGCGGCCAATTCCAGGTCGTGGAGCCCGAACGGGGTCGGTTCGGTGACGAGAAGGCAGAGATCGCTGTGCCGGATGGATTCGACGACGGGGCAGCTCGTCCCCGGGGGGGCGTCGATGATGACCGTCCGGGCGGGGTCCAGCCGCCGCTTCAGGGCCCGGATGATGGGCGGCGACATGGCCCGGCCGACATCCAACCGTCCCTGGAGGAAATCGATGGCCCCGGCCCGCCCCCGTTCGATGACGCCGACCCGCAGGGGCACTTCGCGGATGGCGCCTTGCGGGCAGAGATGGGCGCAGGCCCCGCAGCCGTGGCAGAGCCCGCCGAAAACGAGGACCGTGTCCTTGACGACGGCCAAAGCGTTGTAAGCACAAACGCGGGCGCATGTGCCGCAGTGGTCGCAGCGGGCCTCGTCGATCTCCGGGACCAGGGTCGCGACGTCCTCGCTCGTCTCGATCCGCGGCTTCAGAAAGAAATGGGCGTTCGGCTCTTCGACGTCGCAGTCCAGGAACTGTATGGGGCGCAAGTCCTGCAGGGCCAGGGCCAAATTGACGGCCACGGTCGTCTTGCCCGTGCCGCCCTTGCCCGAAGCGACGGAGATGGTCAATTCCGGCGGCATCTCAATTGTAGGCTTCCATGATCGACCGGTCCTCGTTCATCAGGTCGCCGGCCAGCTCCTCCATCTTCATGGCCTTCCAGAACGGGAGCTTCTGATGGACGTCCAGGTACTTGAGGGGGATGGGATGGGTGCCGACGACCACGGGCAGGCCGTAGCGGGTTTCGATGAACTGCTTGAACTGGCGGATGCGGGGGCAGGGGGGGTAACCGACGACGAGGCCGGTGGCCAGGTGGATGACCTCGGCGCCGTTCTTCTTCATCTCCTCGGGGACGTATTCGATGTTGCCCCCGGGGCAGTTGCCGCAGGTCGAGTACCCGACGACCTCGACGGGCTCGTCCTTGGGGTACCGGGCGAAAGCCCCGACGCGCTCGCGGACGGACCGCAGGCATTTGCCCCCTCCGCAGGTCTGGTAACGGCCGCAGATGATGATCCCGATCTTTTTCACGTTGTCCTCCTTGGAATCTCGTTCAATGCTTGCGGACAAGGATCCTGTCCACGATCCCCGCAAAGGCCCTGGCCGCCTCGGAATCCTCGGCGGCCCCGATGAACGGGCGCCCTTCGTCGCCCGAAACGACGATGCGCGGGTCGATGGGGATGCTCCCCAGGAACGGAACACCCATTTCCAGTGCCGCCCGCTTCCCGCCTCCGGTCTTGAACAGGTCGATCGGCTTCCCGCAGTGGGGGCAGGTCAGGCCGCTCATGTTCTCGATGATGCCGAGCAGATCAAGGCCGAGTCTTTGGGTGAAGACGACGGCCTTTCTCGAATCGAGCACGGAAACGTCTTGAGGGGTGGTGACGACGACGGCCCCCGTGGCCGGGATGAGCTGGGCTACGGACAGGGGCTCGTCCCCCGTTCCCGGAGGAGAATCGATGATCAGCCAGTCGAGGTCCCCCCATTCGACATCCCCGAGGAACTGCTCGATGACCTTCATCTTCATGGGGCCCCGCCAGATGATGGGCAGGTCCGGGTCTTCCACGAGAAAGGACATGGAGACGAGGCTCAGGTTGTCGGCGACGCGGACCGGCTCGATCGATCCCCCCGTGCCCTGAAGCTTGTGGCCTTCGACGCCGAGCATCTTGGCCAGGTTGGGCCCGTGGATGTCGACGTCCAAGGCCCCGACGCGCAAGCCCTTGCGGGAGAACGCCAGGGCCAGATTGGCCGCGACCGTGCTCTTGCCGACCCCGCCCTTGCCGCTGAAGACGAGAAGGCGGTTCTTGATCCGGGCCAGCCGCTGGGCGACCTTGCTGTCTTCTTCGCCAAGCGACACGGATCAGCTCTTCTTCATTTCGGCGACGGCCTCGCGGATGCTGCAACCGTTCGCGGCGATGACCCTGACGCCGGCGGCTTCGAGGACCTGAGCGGCGTTCGGCCCGACCTGGCCGGTGAGGAGCGCGGCGGGCCGTTTCTCGGCCACGAACTGGGCCGCTTGGATGCCTGCCCCGTGGGCGGCCCCGGCGAAGGGATTGGTGAACGATTCGAAGTCCCCCGTTTCCAGGTTGACGAATACGAAATAGGCCGCCCGGCCGAAGCGGGGATCGACCTCGGCATCGAGGTCTTTGCCCTTGGCCGTCACGGCGATCGTTCCGGAAGAGAGGGCTGGCTGCCCCGGAGACGGAGGAGCCTGTTCGTGCCGGCAAGGGCCTTCATGATGCGAACCGTGGTCGCAAAGGTCCTGACCGGATCGGAGCCGGCCCTGGAGATAGAGGTCGATGACCTCGTCCACCGGACCCTGGACGCCAATGAGCGTCTGAATGCCCTTCTCGGCGAAGAGCCCCTGGGCCCGGGGGCCCATCCCGCCGGCGATGATCATCTCGACCCCCCGCTGGGACAGGTAGCCGGGAAGGAACCCCGGCGAGTGGCCCGGGTTGGGGATCTCTTCCCGTTTGAGGACTTTTCCGTCGGCGATATCGACGAGGGTGTAGGTCGGGCAGCGCCCGAAGTGCGCGGAGACCGAGCCTCCGTCCGTTGAGATGGCGATCTTCATTTCGGCTCCTTGCGGCTGGCTTTTTCCAGATCCGCGATCTTTTTGGTGATCCGTTCGAGATGGTCACGAAGGTTGCGGGCTTCTTCCTTGAGCGTGCTCAAATCCCCTTGGACAGTTCCCTGCGGAGGGACGGCCGGCGAGGACGGGCCGAACCCGGGTCCGGAGCCTTGACCGGCACCCATGCCTCGGCCCATCCCCATACCTCGGCCCGTGCCCATGCCACGCCCCATTCCTTGGCCTCTTCCCGCTCCCAGGCCTCGACCCATGCCCATTCCTCCTCCTGCAACACGACCTGCCCCGGCACCCATGCCGAAGTGGGAAGGGACGTTCGCTTGACCGGCCTTTTGGAAGCCGGATCCGGAGGCATACGCCTTGACGGCAGCCCTGATCGTTCCCGATACCCCGGTCACGACCTCGACGCCGGCCGCGGTCAGTGTTTGGTAGGCGTTCGGGCCGCAATTGCCGGTCAGGACGGTCTGGGCCCCTTTGGATGCGACGAGCTGGCCGGACTGGATCCCGGCGCCGCTGGGGGCGTCGAGGTACGGGTTCTGCACGGATTCAAACTCCATCGACTCGGAGTCGACGATCAGGAAATAGGGGCATCGCCCAAATCTCGGATCGACGGCATCGTCGATATCGGGTGACAGGGCGGAAACGGCGATCTTCATGGTCTTTCGCCTTTCTCTTTCATCATTCTCTCCTCGACAGATCTCAGCATCTCCTCGAGCCGCCGGGCTTCTTCCTTCAGAAAATCCAACTCCATCTCCGGCGTCAGGGCGGCCGCCCCCCACGGATCGTAGGGCGTCGGGAACCCGGGCATCGGGAACCCCGGCCCAGGCGAGAAGGGCACCTGTCCCCCGGCCCAGGCGCTGTTCATGCCCTCCGTCGGCCATGTCCCGGACATGAGATATTCGGCGCAGGGCCCCATGCCGGAGGGGGACCGGTCTTGCCACCCTGGAGAATGCCCCAAACGCATCCAGCCGGGCAAGCCGGTCAGCTCGAACATCCGGCGGTGTCTATTTCTCATGATCTTTGGCCTCTTTGACCTCTCGGGATTTCATCAACTCTCCGAGCCGTTGACGGACGCGGTCAAGCTCGGCTTCAAGGGCGGCGGCCTCGTCGGCCAGGATCTCCTCTTCGTTGACGGAGGGGGGATAGGCCCCGGGCGCGACGGCCCCGTACGGAGCGGGCGCCGGATAAGGATAGCCCCAAGGGGAACCGGCCCACAGGGCCATGAACGGAAGGAACCGCCCCATACCCCGCCCGCGGCCGAAACCCCTGCCGAGACCGAAGCCTCTCCCGAAGCCTCGCCCGTAACCCCGTCCGAATCCCAATCCGGGACCGGCGGTCCGATAGCCCGGCTGGGCGGTGCCCGAGCAATATCCCATTCCGCGCCCCGTTCGGGGCCCCATGCCCCACGGTCCTGTGCGATCTCCTGCTGGCATATCATGTCTCCTTTCAGGATATTGTATTGCCTCTTCTAACGGCAATTCCCGCATAGACCCAGGAATTCGATGTTGTGGTCCTGGATCACGAAATCATATTTCTTGGAAAGGGCCTCCTCGGTCTTGCGGACCAGCTCCAGCTCTTCCTCGACGAAGTCGCGGTAGTCGATGATCTTCCCGCAGCCGGTGCAGATGAGATGATGGTGATGGTCCCCGGGACGAACGCTCTTGAGCTCGTAGCGGCCCTGGCCGTCGCCCAAGGTCACTTTCTGGACGATGTTCAATCCGAGGAGGAGTTCCAGGGTACGGTAGACGGTGGTCAACCCCATGCCGGGGTGCCGGGAATAGAGAGAGGCGTAAATCTCCTTGGCGCTCAAGTGCTTCGGGGTCCGGCTGAGAAGGTCCAGGATGGATTCCCTCGGGGCCGTCCAGCGGGAGACGTTCTCCCGGAACCGATGGTGCCAGTGATGTCGACCCGGCATGATCTCACCTCAGTCCTTAATGATTATCATTTTCATTAATAATATAGGCCTCTCCTCTCGGTTTGTCAAGGAGAAGAGCGGAATTTATTTTCGATGTGCTTCGCGGCCGGTCGACGAGGCCCTCGGCGGCCCCAAAAATACCAGCTTTTGGCGGCCGGTATTTTCATCTTCTTCGACGGCAACTACCAACGGCGATACCCAAAGGGCTCCGGCCGACAACAGCCCCGAGGTGAGATGCTCTCCGAGGCGCTTTCCGGACTTGAGATCGAGGGCGGAAAGTCGGGGCGACGCCGATGAGATGATCAAGACCGTTCCGGCCGCAGCGGGCTCATGGACGACTCGCGACGGGACCAGCTCCCAGGATAGGATCGACCCCCCTCTTCGGGACAGGAAATAGACGACGCTGTTCGAGGCGGCGACGGCGACCCTCGACCCGTGAACATGGGCTGGATGGAGCGGAACACCCTGCAACCGGCGGGACCATCGTTTCTTCCCGGTCGACGCGCTCAAACAGTAGAAGGACTTATCTTCGCTGCCGAAGTAGACTCGCCCGTCCGCGACAACCGGATCGGCCGCGATCGGCGCTTCGGCCGCGAACTCCCAGACGACCCCCCCGGCGGCGTCGAGGGCCATGACGCGGCCGCTCGCAGTCGCGAAAAGGACGCGATCACCGGCGAAGACCGGCCCAGCCGTGACCGGTCCGGGGGCTTCATATTCCCAGGCGGGCCGGGAGCCCCCGGGCGCCCCGCTGTCCAACGCCTGGATCCTCCCCTCTTCCGTTCCGAAGTAGATCCGGCCCCGGCGTTCCCTCACGGCTGTCGTCACGATCCCAGCGGGCCTTATCTTCGTCAACAGGGCACCCGTGGGGTCGAGAACATAAAGGACATGCCCGTCGTCCCTTAAAAGAACATGGTCCTCGCTGAGCTCGGGTCCGGCGGAGACCGAGTGATCCGCTTTAAAACGCCAGAAAACCTGACGGGCCGGAGCGACCACGGCCGTCAGAAAACCCTCCCTGGTCGCAAAGTATATGACACCATCCTTGGCCCGGGGCTGACCGACGACGGTCCCGTCGATGTCGAGGGCCCCTGCTTCGGCGAGCGGAAAGCGGACGCCCGTGGGATCGGTGAGGGGACGGGGGCTTTCCGCAGCGCAACTAGAAAGGAGAAGCGCGCAGATCCCTGGCAGGAGAATCGGCTTGAGCTGGTGCATGGCCTCGCCGGCATTATATAACAAGCCGCCGTCAATGGGGACACGTACCTCCGGTACATGTCCCCGGATCCTGTCCCGCGAGTTCCGCGAGCCGCCGAGGCCGGCTCCCTCGCAGGCGCCCGGAATCACCGCAGCGACCGAGGACGATCCCCGAGGCCCGAGTGTCTCGCGAGCGCTTCCGCCAGCGAGACGACCGCTAAGTGCAAGGCCGAGGGGATCGTCGAACGAGCGAATAGGGGCAATGGCGCAGGGGCCAACCGCTCGAGTCGAGAGTGGTGGTGACGCAGCGGGGCGGGGGCCCCCACCCGCGCGGAGCCGCTGATGCCGAAGAGCCCTTATGAGCGGCGAGCACGGATGGGGGTGCACCGCGAGAGCAACCGCCTCAGTGAAGATGAGAGTTGGGCCCCGAGCCTGGAAGTCCTTTCAGCGACCGAGGACGATCCCCGAGGCCCCTTTTGCTTTGGAGGGCGGAACTTGGTATCATTCCGGCCTGAGAACCGGGCATGGTCAACTACATTCTGCTCTACAAGATCCGCCGCGTCGTCAAGAGG
>JAWOHF010000254.1:0-3442 GCA_046496285.1 Candidatus Aminicenantota bacterium | reverse complement strand
GGGATGAAGGGGTTACCGGCCATCCAGCGGTTGAGCTATGTGCTGGTCAAGACGCGGCGGGGCGAGACGGACGCCGTCCGGAAAAAGCTCGCGGCCGTCTGGTCCGAGGTCCGGCCGGACGTCCCCTTCAGCGCCAGGCGGCTCGACGATGCCCTGGCCTGGGAATACCGGCGCGACCTGAGTTGGGGCCGGGTCGTCTGGTGGGGCGGCGGCTTCTCCTTGCTCATCGCCTGCCTGGGACTGTTCGGGTTGACCGCTATCTCCGCCGTCCGGCGGACCAAGGAGATCGGCATCCGGAAGGTTGCGGGGGCGGGGACGGCGGACATCTTCCTCCTGTTTATGCGGGACATCCTGAGATGGGTCGTCGCGGCGGCCGTCCTGTCCTGGCCGATCGCCTATTTCGCAGCCGGGAAATGGCTGGCCGGCTTCGCCTATAGGATCAACCTCGACCTGTGGCTGTTCGCCGCGGCTTCCCTCCTGGCCTTCCTAGTGGCGGGGCTAACCGTGAGCTGGCATACCCTCCGAGCGGCCCGGGCCGAGCCGGCCCGCAGCCTTCGTTATGAATGAGGACGAGTTGCAGGGCGCGGACACGGGCGCAGGCAACCTTTTTCTCCGGCCGGGTATCTCTCGTATCGAAGGCTGTACCCGGCCCGGGGGCCGGGGAATAGAGAACGGAGGCCGAGCATGTTCGGGAATTACCTGCGATCCGCGCTCCGGATCCTGAGAAAGCAGAGGAGCTACGCCGCCGTCAGTATTTTCAGCCTGGTCGTGGGGATGACCTGCTTCATCCTGCTCGCGCTCTTCACCCGGTACGAGCTGGGCTACGACTCCTTCCATGAGAACGCGGACCGCATCTATTTGATCGGCCAGGTTGTTCCCGAGTGGAACGTCATGGGGACCAACCGATGCAGTTCCACCTCGGGCCCCCTCGGGCCGACCCTGGAGCGGGAGTTCCCTCAGGTGGAGCGAGCCGTCCGCGCCTGGCACACGGAGGCGCCCCTGGCGTACGAACGGAAGAGCGTCCTGGCCCGGGGGCTGTTCGCGGACCGGGGCTTCTTCGAGATGTTCACCTTCCCCATGGCCGCCGGAGATCCCGCGACCGCTCTGGCCGATCCCTTCTCGGTCGTCCTGACCGAAAGCACGGCCAAACGGCTCTTCGGGCATGAGGAGCCGATCGGCCGGGCCGTTATCCACGGCGGCGGGCGCGAGTACAGGGTCACCGGGGTCATGAAGGACCCGCCGCCCAACTCCCACCTGGCGTTCGACTACCTCCTGTCTTTCGTGACCGTGGCCTCCCTCCGCAACGACCTCGACACGTCCTGGAGCATCCTGAACTACTTGAACTACGTCGAGCTCCGGGAAGGGGCCGACCCGGCCGCGTTCGAGGCCGGGCTGCAGTCCGTCATCCGCACCCGCCACCCGGCGCGCGACCACAAGCGGACCTATTTCCTCCTGGCGCTCCGGGACCTGCATCACGAGACGAACGTCTTTATCCCCTTCTGGCGGACGGTGGACCGGACGTTCATCCGTCTCCTCATGGCGGTCGCGGGGCTCATCCTGGCCGTGGCCTGCGTCAACTACATCAATCTGGCGACCGCCCGGGCGACGGCCCGGGGCCGCGAGGTCGGCGTCCGGAAGACCTTCGGGGCCGACAGGCGCCAGCTCGTCGCCCAGTTCATGGGCGAGGCCGGCCTGCTGGCCGCGGTCAGCCTCTTGCTCTCCCTCGTCCTCGTCCAAGCCCTGCGGCCGGTCTTCAACGGCCTGACCGGCATCCGTCTTCCCGCCGACGCCTTCGCCGAGCCGTCGACCTGGCTCGGGATCCTGGGGCTGGGCCTCGCCGTGGGTCTCCTCTCCGGCGCCTACCCCGCGCTTGTCCTGTCGTCCATGAAGCCGGCGAGCGTCTTCCGGAGCGCGTTCGGGACCCGCGAGGGCGGACGGCGGCTCGTCCTTCGCAACGCCCTGGTCGCCTTCCAGTTCTTCGCCACCCTCACGCTGGTGGCCGGGACGCTGATCATCCGGAAGCAGATGGACTACATCCGGACCGCGGACGTGGGCTACGACCGCAAGAACGTCCTGGCCCTGCGGCTCTGGGAGGCGGACAGCCGGACCCGCTACCGGGAGATCGAGACCGAGCTCCTCCGTCATCCCGACGTCCTGGCCGCCGCCGTAAGCAACGTGGCCCCTGTCCGGGCCGTGGAGATGAACAATTTCATGGTCGAGAGCGGGTCCGGGGAAATGGTCGAGGTCCCCCAGGTCACCAGCTATTTCGTGGACTCCGGCTACTTCGAACTGTTCGGCCTGACCTTCGTCGCGGGCCGGGGCTTCTCGCCCGATGCCGCCGGCGACGTCCGGAACCAGGCCGTCATCAACGAGACCGCCGCCCGGATGGCCGGTCTGACGGACCCGGTCGGCAGGAAGATCGGCCGGGGAAGCGGGGAGCCGATGCGGATCATCGGCGTGGTCAAGGACATCCACTACGCCTCGTTCCGGTCGAAGGTGGGGCCGCTGCTGTTCCTCTACCGGCCCGAGAGGACCAGTTGGCTGTTCGTGAAGACGTCGGGGCGCCGCATGGCGGAAACGATCTCCTTCATCGAATCGACGATCCGCCGGCAGGTCCCGGACTTCACCTACGACTACGCGGCCATGGAGGAAATCTACGACCGGCTGTACGAGAGCGAGGGCCGGCTCGGCGGGCTGCTGACCGGCTTCGCCGTGGTGGCGATCGCGGTCGCCTCGGTCGGGCTGTTCGGCCTGATCTCGTTCGTCATCGAGCGGAAGCGGAAGGAGATCGGGATCCGCAAGGTCCTGGGAGCGAGGGTCTCCGGCATCATGGGCCTGATCGCCCGGGACCTGTTCGTCCTGATCGGCGTCGCCGGCCTGCTGGCCCTGCCCGTGTCGTACGCCTTCGGCCGCCGCTGGCTGCAGGGGTTCTATTATCGGACCGAGCTGGGCGCCGGCGTGTTCGCCGCGTCGGCGGCCGTCGTGCTCGTCATCGCCCTGCTGTGCATCGCCCGGATCACGGTCCGGGCCGCCCGCGAGAGCCCGGCGGTGAGCCTGAAGACCATGTGAGCGCCGCCCGCGGGCCGGAATATCCTCGTTGTCGAGGTCAGGATAAGGTCAACTCAACTCCGACCTCGGAGAGCACATCACGCGTTGCACTGAAATAGAGCTGTTCAGTGTCAACCGGGAGCCCGTCATTGTCCCAGAGAATCGTCTTCACCCTGACCTGCGCCATGCGAGATCACCTTCGCCGTTGGAGCCATTTCGTGATCTCAAGAACCGGCGCGACCGTGAAGGCCGCCCCTATGATGATCAGCCACTCCGTCAGGGACAAGGCCACAACGCCGAACACTTCTTCGAGCCAGGGCACTTCAATGATGGCTACGAGCACCAATATCTCAAGCAGGATCGCCAAATTGAGCCATTTGTTGGAAAAAGGGCT
>JAWOHF010000236.1:0-8668 GCA_046496285.1 Candidatus Aminicenantota bacterium | reverse complement strand
CCCGGCTTGTCCCCTTCCACGACCACCTGGGAATAGTCGGCGATCCCGGCCAGCATCTTCTGGACGGACTGAAGCAAACCCAGCCGGTTCTGGCGGACCTTCTTGTCTTCGTCCATGACCAGCACCTTGTCGAAAAAAGTGTTGAGGGCCGGCTGGAGCTTGAAGATGATGCTCTGGGCCCGGGCGTAATCCCCGCGGGCCAGCATGGATTGGGCGTTGGTCCTGACGATGGAGAAGGTCGAGTAAAGCTCCCGCTCCTCTTTTTCGACGAACAAGTCCGGGTTGACCTTGCCCGGCGGAAGGCCCCGCAGGATGTTGTTGACCCTTTTGGCCATCAGGATGAAGGGCTCGAAGAGCGGGCTCGACTTGAGGGCGTCCAGGGCCTGCACGCGCAACAGGACGTCGTACATCTGATCGACACCGGGCCCGAGGGCGGCGCCGACAAGATCATAGCGGAACCCCCGCTTCTCCAAAATGAAGCGGATCCGGCCGTCGAAGAAATCGAGGCAGGCCTTTTTCGCCTCCTCCCGGCCGACGGACAGCCGGTCGCCGTAGACCGAGAGGACCTTGTCGACCAGCCGCCCGAAAGAGAACCGGAGCTTCCTGTCCAGGATGACCTTGCAGACGCCCTGAGCGTTGCGCCTCAAGCCGAAGGGGTCGCTCGAGCCGCTGGCCTGGATGCCCACACCCATGACCCCGACGATGGAATCCAGCTTGTCGGCCAGCGACAGCACGGCCCCGGTGGGAGATGAAGGCGACGGGTCGTCCAGGCTCTGCGGCAGATAATGCTCGTAGACGGCCTGGGACACGGCCGCCGGATACCCTTCCTGTTTCGCGTACAGGCCGCCCATCCGTCCCTGGAGCCCGGAGAACTCTTTGACCATCTCCGTCAGCAGGTCGGCCTTGCAGAGAGCGGCGGCCTCGACGGCGTCCTTGCGGATCTTGGGGGCCTCGATCTTGTCGCAGACGTAGGCGACGAGCTTCTTGAGCCGCTGGACCTTGTCGTCGTAACTGCCCAGCTTCTCCTGGAAGACGACATCCTTCAATCCGGCCGCCCTGCGGGCCAGGGGGACCTTGCGGTCCTGGTCCCAGAAGAACCGGGCGTCCTCGAGCCGGGCCCGGAGCACGCGCTCGTGGCCGGCCCGGATGAGCCCCTTGGCGTCGCCCGCGGCATCGGCCACCCCCAGGAAATGGGGAAGCTGCTTTTTCTCCCGGACCACGGAAAAGAGCTTTTGGCCCTCGCGCATGGCGGTCGACAGGACTTCCAGCGGAAGGCTCAGATAGGCCTCCGGGAAGGAACCGAAGACGACCAGAGGATGCTCGACGTTGAGCGTCAGGTCGTCGAGCAGGTCCCGGTCGGGCAGGAGGTCGGCCTTGAGGGGCGAGAGGTGCTCATCGATCTGGCTCAGGATCCTCGCTTTGCGCCCGCCGTCGTCGACAATGACGCCGTTCGCCTCGAGCCCGGATGTGTATTCGGCGAAGTTCGCGGCCTTGACCTCGCGGGGCGAGACGATCCGGTGTCCGAGCGTCGTATCGCCGGCCTTCAAGCCTTCGAAAGACGTCTCTACGACGGCCCCGCCGAAAACGCAGAGGAGCCCGTGGATGGGCCGCGAGAACCGGAACGGGCTGTCCGCCCAGCGCATCATCTTCGGGAAGGACAGGGCGCCGAGAATGCGCGGGACGATGGTCCCGAGCAGGTCGGCCGTCGCGGCCCCTTTGGCCGTCCGCCGGAAGCCGATGTATTCGCCGCGGGCGGTCCGGACGGCCTCGAGCCGGCTTTCGTCGACGCCTTGGGCCCGGGCGAATCCCTTGGCCGCCGCGGTCAGGGTCCCGTCAGGCCCTTTGGCGACGCTGAGGGGCGGACCGGTGACGACCTGGTCCTTGTCTTCCTGTCCGGAGGCGATGTCGGCGACGACGACCAGGCGCCGCGGGGTGGCCAGGGTCCGCAATCCGTCGACGGCCAGACGGGCGGCCCCGAGCTCCTGTCTGAACCCGGCCTCCAGCTGTTCGCGGGCCGACCGGATGTGGGAGGCCGGGAGCTCTTCGGTCAGCAGCTCGAGGAGGAATTCCATCAGATCCCCTCCTTGGGGGCCGTGTACTTGCGGGCGATGTCGTTGACCAGGGCCCTTATCTGGGCGATCATCTTGACCCTCTCGGTGACGCTGATGGCCCCCCGGGAGTCGAGCAGGTTGAAGTTGTGGGAGCATTTCAGGCACATGTCGTAGGCCGGCAGCAGCAGGTCCTTTTCGATCATCCGGGCCGCCTCCTTCTGGCAGGCGTTGAAGGCCTGCCGGAGAGCGGTCACGTTGGCGGCATGGAAGTTGTATTCGGAGAACTCCTTTTCCTCCCGGAACCGAAGGTCCCGGTAGGAGACGTCGGCCGACCAGTCGAGGTCGTAGATGTCGTCCTTCTGCTCGAGGAACATCTCCAGCCGCTCCAGGCCATAGGTGATCTCGACCGGGACGGGCGCGAGGTCGATGCCGCCGCACTGCTGGAAGTAGGTGAACTGGGTGATCTCCAGCCCGTCGAGCAGCACTTGCCAGCCGACGCCCCAAGCGCCGATGGTCGGCGATTCCCAATTGTCCTCGTCGAATCGCAGGTCGTGGTCCTCGAGGGCGACGCCTAGCGATTTGAGGCTCTGAACGTAGATGTCCTGGATGTCGGGCGGGGACGGCTTCATGATGACCTGGTACTGGAAGTGTTTCTGGACGCGGTGGGGGTTCTCTCCGAACCGGCCGTCGTCGGGCCGCCGCGAGGGCTGGACGTAGCCGACCTTCCACGGCCGCGTGTCCAGGACCCTGAAGAACGTGTCGGGGGTCATGGTCCCCGCGCCGACCTCGAGGTCGTAGGTCTGGGCCAAATAGCAGCCTTGGCCGGCCCAGAACTTGTGCAAGTTGAGGATGAGGCTCTGGACGGACATGGTCAGGGCTTCTTTTCCCAGCGCAGGATAGGGGTCTTGGCCGCGGCGACCTCGTCGAGCCGCCGGACGTAGGTCACGTGGGGGGCCGACTTGAGGACCTCGGGGCTCTCCCGGGCTTCGCGGGCGATCGTCTTCATGGCCTCGATGAACATGTCGAGGTCCCTCTTGCTTTCGGTCTCGGTCGGCTCGATCATCAGGGCCCCGTGGACGATGAGCGGGAAGGACATCGTCGGCGGATGGAGCCCGAAGTCGATAAGCCTCTTGGAGATGTCGAGGTTCGAGACACCGAACTCCTTCTGCAGCTTGTCGGAAAAGACACACTCGTGCATGGAGGGCGTGGTGTACTTCAGGTGGTACTCCCCTTCCAGGCTCTTGCGGATGTAGTTGGCGTTGAGCACGGCGTGCTCGGCGATCCTCCGGACACCCTTCGGACCGAGGCTGAGGATGTAGCAGAGGGCCCGGACGAGGACCGAGAAGTTACCGTAATAGCCACGGACCCGGCCGATCGTCCCCGGCCGGTCGAAGCTCAACGCGTAACGTCCGTCCTTCTCTTCGACGACCGGGACCGGAAGATGGGCAACGAGCTCCCCGCGGACGCCGACCGGGCCGGACCCGGGACCGCCGCCGCCGTGCGGGGTCGAGAACGTTTTGTGGAGGTTGATGTGGAGGACGTCGATGCCCATGTCCCCGGGCCGGACCACACCGGTCAAGGCGTTCATGTTGGCCCCGTCCATGTAGACCAGCCCCCCCTTGGCGTGGACGATCTCGACGATGCGGCAGATATCGGACTCGAAGACGCCGAGCGTGTTGGGGTTGGTGACCATGAGCGCAGCCACGTCTTCGGTCATCTCTTTTTCGAGGCCGGCGGGATCGATGGTCCCCCGCTCGTTGGACTTGATCTCCTTGACCGTGTAACCGCAGATGTGGGCGGAAGAAGGGTTCGTGCCGTGGGCCGAATCCGGTATGAGGACATGCTTGCGGGCGTCGCCGCGGGCCTCGAGGGCGGCCCGGATCATCATCATCCCGACCAGTTCGCCGTGGGCCCCGGCGGCGGGGTGGAGAGTGAATGCGTCCATGCCGGCGATCTCGCACAGATAGGTCTCGAGGCGCTTGATGATCTCCAGGTTGCCCTGGACGAGATCCTCGGGAGCGTGGGGGTGGGAGGCGGCGAAATGCGGCAGGCCCGAGAGCCGCTCGTTGATCTTGGGGTTGTATTTCATGGTGCAGGAGCCCAGGGGGTAGATCCCCAGGTCCACGCAATAGTTCTTCTGCGAGAGACGGGTGAAGTGCCGGGTGACCTCGGGCTCGGAGACCTCGGGAAAATCCTCGATCCCGTCCCGCAGGGGCGCTCCCGCGAGGAGGTCCTTTTTCTCGGGGACATCGAGGGCCGGGAGCCGGCCGGCCCGCTTCCCGGGGCTGCTGATCTCGAAGATGAGGGGTTCGCGGATCTCCTTGATCATGACAGCACCTCCCCGACCGCGTCGGCCAGCCGGTCGATGTCGCCCTTGGTCTTGAGCTCCGTTATGCAGACGAGGGCCGCATCCCCCAGCTCCGGATAGGCCCCGGCCAGGCCGAGCCCGGCGATGAGGCCCTTGTCGCGCAGGCCGGCGTCGACGGCCGCCCAGGGCTTGGCGAAGCCCAGGACGAACTCGTTGAAAAAGGGCCCGGAGAACCTCCGTTTGACGCCCGGCAACGAGCCCAAGCGGTCGGCCGCGTAGGCCGCCTTATGGGCGTTCTGCCAGGCCATCTCTCTCAGGCCCTGCTTGCCCATGGTCTCCAGGAATATGGTCGCCCGAAGGGCGCAGAGGGCCTGGTTGGTACAGATGTTGGAAGTCGCTTTTTCGCGGCGGATGTGCTGTTCGCGGGTGGCCAGGGTCAGGACGAAACCCCTCCGGCCTTCGATGTCCGTCGTCTGGCCGGCGATGCGGCCGGGCAGCTGCCGGAGGAACTCCTTGCGGCAGGCCATGAAGCCGAGATAGGGGCCGCCGAAGCTCAGGGGCACGCCGAAGGACTGGGCCTCCCCGGTGACGATATCGACCCCAAGCTTGCCCGGGGCCTCGAGCAATGCGAGAGAAAGGGCTTCGGCGACCAGGGCCACGGACAGGGCCTTGCGTCCGTGGGCGGCTTCGGACAGCGCCTTGGCGTCCTCGACGACCCCGAAAAAATTCGGGGACTGGAAGACGACGGCCGCGGTCCTGTCGTCGAGGGCCTTGCCGAGGGCCTCGGCGTCGATCCGGCCGTCCCGGCCAAAGGGAAGCTCCTCGAGCTCGATCCCGAGGTTCTTGATGTAGGTCCGGACGACTTCCCGGTATTGGGGGTGGACCGTTCGGGCCATGAGGACCTTGGGCCGTCCGGTCAGCCTTTGGGCCATCAGGGCGGCCTCGGCGGCGCCGGTCGAGCCGTCGTAGAGGGAGGCGTTGGCGATGTCGAGGCCGGTGAGCTGACAGATGAGGGTCTGGAACTCGAAGATGATCTGGAGCGTGCCCTGGCTGACCTCGGGCTGGTAGGGCGTGTAGGGGCTGACGAATTCCCCCCGCGAGCTCAGGTAGTCGACGACGGTCGGGATGAAGTGCTCGTAGGCCCCGCCCCCGAGGAAGGAAAGGTATTGCGAATAGGCGTTCTTCCGGCCGATGTTTTCGACCGTCCGGGTGAGCTCGAGCTCGGTCAGGGCTTCCGGAAGGCGCAGGTCCCGCTTGAGTCGGACGTCCTCCGGGATGCAGCAGAACAGCTCGTCGATCGACCCGACGCCGGCGGCGGCCAGCATGTCCGTCTTATCTTTATCGCTCAGAGAAAGATAGCTCATGAGGCCTCGAGGCCCTCCAGGAACTTCTCGTAATCGCCGGCGCTCATCAGGCCTTCGATCTCCCTCTTGTCCTTGATCTTGAGGCGGACGATCCATCCCTGGCCGTGCGGGTCCTTATTGAGGATGTCGGCAGTCTGATTGAGCTCCTCGTTGACGGCGGCGACCTCGCCGGCAATCGGCGAATAGATGTCGGACACGGACTTGACGGACTCGACGGTGCCGATCGTCTGATGGACCTCGAGGGCCTTGCCGACCGGGGGCAGCTCGACGAAGATGATGTCGCCGAGCTGGTGCTGGGCGAAATCGGTGATGCCGATGAGGGCCTCATCGCCCTCGACCTTGACCCATTCGTGGTCTTTCGTGTAGCGGAACTCGTTCGGATACATGAGATCCCTCCTTGTCGAATGACGGACTTTACTTGCTTCTCTTGTAGAACGGCGTGGGGACGACCGCGGCCTTGACCATTCTATCACGGATCCCGATCTCGAACTCGGTCCCCGCGGACGTGGCCTCGATCGGCAGATAGACCAGGCCGATGGCTTTCTTCAGGAACGGGGAGAAGGTCCCCGAGGCCACCTCGGAGACTCTTTTCCCCTGGTAGTGGACGGGATAGTGGGGCCGGGCGATGCCCGGGCCGCGGAGCTCGAAGCCGACGAGCTTGCGGGTCAGACCCTCGGCCAGCTGCTTTTCGAGGGCGGCCTTGCCCAGGAAGTCGCCTTTCTGGAACTTGCAGATCCATTTCAGGTCGGCCTCTAGAGCGGTCGTCTTGTCAGAGATGTCGTTGCCGTAGAGCATGAGCTTGGCCTCGAGGCGGAGCGTGTCGCGGGCGCCCAGCCCGATGGGCCTGAGACCGGCGGGCGACCCGGCCGAAACGATCGCCTCCCAGATGGGTCCGGGGTCGGGGTCGGTCGTGTAGATCTCGAAGCCGTCCTCGCCGGTGTAGCCGGTCCGGGAGACCAGGGCCTCTTTGCCGGCGACCCGGCCCTTTTTCCAGGTGAACGACGTCATCGAGGCCAAGTCGATCGCGGTCAGGGGGCGGAGGACCTTCTCGGCTTCCGGACCCTGGAGGGCGAGCTGTGACCAGGCGTCGCTGACGTTCTCGACCTCGACCTCGAAACCGCCCGTGTGCCCGGCGATCCAGGCGAAGTCCTTGTCGGTGTTGGCGGCGTTGACGACCAGGAGGTAGTCCCCCTCCCCCATGCCGTAGATGAGCATGTCGTCGACGAAGGTGCCTTCGGGGGTCATCAGGGCCGTATACTGGATCTTTCCCTGTTCCAGACGGGCGACGTCGTTCGGGGTCAGCCACTGGAGGAAGGCCAGGGCGCCTTTCCCCTTGACCGTGACCTCGCCCATATGACTGACGTCGAACAATCCGGCTTGGGTCCGCACGGCCAGGTGCTCGGGGATGATGCCGCTGTACTCGACGGGCATCTCCCAGCCGGCGAATTCGATCATCTTGCCGCCTGAGAGCTTGTGAAGCTCGTTGAACCGGGTTTTTTTCATGTATGATCCCTCGAAAAGACGGAATTAAAGGGAGTTATTATCACAAATCGCCGCTCCTTTCAAGCGCGAAAGAGCTCCCCCCTGAGACCTTGGTCCCTGATGGGAGTTGCGCGGGACGGAGACACCCGGCAAAGGCTTGCGGGAGGACGAATTCTGTAATATGTATGGCTCATAGCATGAATAGCAAAGAACGGATGGCCGCGGCCATGCGGCTCGGGAAGCCCGACCGTGTGCCGGTCATGTGCCAGCTCTCGCTCGGCCACTATTTCCTCTATGGCGGGCCGGACGCCGTCGACATCTGGCATTCGACCCACGGCTTCGCCGAAGCCTTGATCACGCTCCAGGAGCGCTACGGGTTCGACGGCATCCTGGTCAATCTGCCCGGACGCGATCCGCAATGGCGTTCGCACATCATCAAGATCGAAGAGCGCGGACAGGACAGGATCATCCATTGGGACAACGGTTGGACGACGGCCTGCCCGCCCGACGACAACCCTCACGTCCTGCGGGAGGACGGGCGGGAGTTCCACGCCCGGTTCGAGGAGGTCGACCCGGAAGACCTCTTTTATGTCGAACCCCACGACATCTGCGGCCTCAAGCACCCCTACTCCTGGGATTTCGCCTCCGCGACCGCCCGGGCCGCGGAGTCCTTCCCGCCGTGGCGGTTCGACACCGTCGACCGGGTCATCCGTGCGACCGAAGGAAAGGTCTCCGTCCACGGCGAGGTCTTCTCCCCTTTCAGCCAGTTCCTCGACCTCCTGGGTTACACGGAGGGGTTGACGGCCCTCATGCTCGATCCCGGTAAGTCCCGGGCTTGTCTTTCGGCCCTCGTTCAGGGAGCGATCGAGCTCGGGTGCGGCCTGGCCGCCCGCGGCGTCGACGCCGTCCTCATCTCCTCGGCCTTCGCCGGGGGCGGTTTCATCTCGCCCGGGCAGTACCGGGAATTCGTCCTGCCCTTCGAGAGAGCGGTCATCGCGGGGATCAAGTCCCGGTCCGCCGTCCCCGTTTATACCCACACCTGCGGCCGGATCGGCGACCGGCTCGAGTTGATGGCGGAGACCGGCACGGACGGCATCGACACCATGGACCCGCCGCCGCTCGGCAACGTCGACCTGGCCGAAGCCAAGGGCCGGGTCGGCGGAAAGCTCTTCCTCAAAGGCAACATCGACCCCGTCCATGTCATTCTCAACGGGGACCCCGCGACCGTCCGGGAGGCCGCCCGGCGCTGTCTGGAAGCGGCCATGGCCGGCGGCGGCTACATTTTGAGCACGGCCTGCTCCGTCCCGCCCCACGCTCCCCAGGAGAACATTGCCGAGCTCCGCAAAGCCGCCGAGGAGTTCGGCAGTTACTGAGCCGTCACTCGACGACGGACTTCCACCCCCGGCGGTTGAGGTCGATATAGATGACCGCGCCGGCGGCGAGCCCGGCGCCGAGGAGCCCGA
>JAWOHF010000183.1:0-8655 GCA_046496285.1 Candidatus Aminicenantota bacterium | reverse complement strand
TCGCCGGCGAGCTTGACGTTGACCCAGAAGGAATGCTTCTTGGCCATGGGATTGCGGGCCATGCCGCTCGGGGCGCCGCCCATGCCGCCGCCCGCGACGCTATCGTCGCCCCCGCTGATCGAGGCCTCGATGGACGACCCTCCGGCCTGGGCCCGGGTGCTGGACTCGGCCGACCGGGTCATCTGAACGGCGATCATCTCCTTGGTCATGCCGCCCCACTCGAAGCCGAGGGTCACGGTCTGGCCGGGCTTGGCCCCGAGGCCGCCGACCAGGGCCGCGCGCTCCAGGGGAAGGCGGTACTCAAAGGTGCTGACCTTCTGCTGCCGCTGGTTCCGGAACGTCGGCAGGTCGACGTCGCCTGCCGGGGCGGCCTGAGCGGTCCCCTTCGGGGGGTTGACCAGCTCGCCTTCGTAAAACACATAGGCGGGCTGACTGAGGATGGCGGCCCTCCTCTGCTCGGTCAGCACCTCGCCCCTAATTTCGAGGGACGCGATGAGCTCCTCTGCGGTGAGCTGGCGCTTGACGAAGCGGAGGCCGTCGCTTTTCTTCTTCTTGCCGTCGAGCGTGTAGTAGACGGTCATGCCCGAGGACTCCAGGGTGCTCAGGGACTGCGGCTCCTTGAAGACGAAAAGGATGAACAGGTTCATGCCGTCGTTCTTGAAGGCGTACTCGGCCTTGGATTTCTTGTCGGTCAGGAACGTGGCGTCCTGCCAGTCCTGGGTCAAGCCGTCCATCTTGACCGGGAATTCCGTCCACAGGCTGGCCACCGCCTTGTCCTGGGCCAAGCAGGGCCCGGCCAGGACCGCCGTCCCGGCAATGACCACCAGGGCGAGCCCGATGTGCTTTCTCATGATCGCCTCCTCCGGCTCCTCGAAGCCACGTCCGATGCTCTTCACGGGCTCACGGCGCAGGCCGCGTGCGCGTGACTGCATCTATTATATATCATTCGGCAACTTTTCGCCCCGGCCCCACTCCTCGAACACGGCGGCCACGTTCTCCGGCCTGGCGCCGATCCCGAACTCGCACTGGGCGACCGCCCCGCCGTCCCTCCAGAGCGCGGTCCGGACGCGGTCGACGGCCGCCGCGACCTCCTCGGGGCGCGCGTAGGGCAGCAGCCACTGCCGGTCGATCTCCCCCCAGAACGTGATCCGGCCGGCGAACCGCCGCCCCAGATCCTCGATGTCCATGCAAAAGAGCTGGGCGTTGACCGCATCCACCCCGATCTCCACGAGGTCGGGCAGGATGTCGGCGACATACCCGTCGGTGTGCATGAAAAGGTATTTTCCGGCGCGGCGGGCGATCCCGGCATAGTCCCGGTAGAGCGGCTTGAAGACCTCCCGCCACAGGGCCGGCGAGACGAGGAGCGAAGTCTGCCCTCCCCAATCGTCCGCGAAAAACAGGGCGTCGACGTCCGTCTCCGCCCACAGCTCGAGCTCCTCCTTGAAGAAGCCGTGGAGGCGCTCGAGAAGGACGAAGAGCTCGTCGGGCCTGTCGGCCAGGTCCATGTAGAGCTGCATGGGCCCGCGCAGGAACTGGAGCTGCTCGAACGGCCGGACCGCGGTCTTGGACAGGACGAAGGCCTCCGTCGAAGCGCAGAACCCGTCGACCCGGCGGCGGTCGACGCTCAATCGCTCCCGCGGCAGACGGACCGTGTCGAGGCCCTTCCAGCTCCGCAGGAGAGGGTCCTTGACCTCCCCGATGATGCCCCACTGCCGGTTCTCGAACCGGCACCCCCACTCGTCCGTGTAAATGCCGGGGGCGTATTCGTCCCCGGACGTCCTCAGCGGCTCCTCAAGGAACGGGGGGGCGGTCACGATATCGTCGGGGTATCGGCTCCTGATGTCGGCCAGCTCCCGGGGCCAGGTCCTCTCCGCCCAGGGAAGGACCCAGAGCTGCCGGGGGACCCTCTCCGGGGACCTGAACTGGAGCGCCCGCTTGACGAGCTCCCGGGAAGTCGTGGGCATGGGCGAAAAACCGGCGGGCTCGACGGCCGGCCGCGGGCCCGGTCAGCCGGCGAGGAGCCGCCCGACCTCCTCGACGGCGCTGGCCGCGTCGGGCGCGTATCCGCGGGCCCCGATGCGGTCGGCGTAGTCCTTGGTGACGGGGGCCCCGCCGATGACGACCGGGATCCCCAGCCCCGAGGACTCGACGGCCTCGATGACGTTCTTCATCTGGACCATGGTCGTGGTCAGCAGGGCCGAAAGGGCGATGACCCCGGCCCGGTGGGTTTGGGCGGCCTCGAGATATTTCTCGGGCGCGACGTCGACCCCGAGGTCGACGATCCTGTAGCCGTTGCCGCGGAGCATCATGGCCACGAGGTTCTTGCCGATGTCGTGGAGATCGCCCTTGACCGTGCCGATGACGACGATCCCTTTGGGCTGGACACCGTCCTTGACCAGCATCGGTTCGAGCTTGGCCAGCCCGGCGTTCATGGCCCTGGCGGCCACGAGGACCTCGGGGATGAAGACCTCGCAGTTCTTGAACAGCTCGCCGAGCCTCTCCATTCCGGGGATGAGCCCTTCGTTGAGGACCCGGGCCGCCGGCGTCCCCTCGGCCAGGGCCCGGTCGACCAGGGATTCGACTTCGGGTTTATTGCCCGCGATCAGGGCTTCCTGCATCTTTTCGAACATCTCGCCTCTCCTCCATCCCTTCCCTCTGGGATCGATCGGTCGCCGGCCAAAGGGTTCGGCTCAGAATATCCCAAGGCCCGGCCTTTTTCAAGGTCCTTCTTGCGTTTCCGGGCCATGAATGATCATGAAACGCCGATAGATATCCCCCTGCAGACCCCCATAGCGGAGGGGGACCCGTCGCTTCGGCGACGGGGGAACCGTCGGGACAGGTTCCCGGGGGTCTGGGGGGCTAAGGGGGATATCTATCGGCAAGGCGCTCGGATGAGGGGTCCCGGAAACGTAAGAAGCGCCTTTTTCAAGGGCGGCGGATTCTGATATGATGGGGCCGGCCGGGCCCGCCATGAAGAAGCTCAAGGTCGGCATCGACAGCTACAGTCTCAAGCCTCTCGACCTGTCCCCGTTCGAGCTCCTCGACTGGGCCGTCATGAACGGGGCCGATGGCGCCCAGTTCTCGGAGGTCAACCTGCCGCCGGCGCAGGCCCTCGACAAGGCCTTCCTCCTGGAGCTCAGGAGCTACGCCAAGGAGAACGGCCTCTACTTGGAATGGGGCGGCGGACAGCACATCCCGCTCGACATGGCCACGGGCCGGAAAAGGGACATCGCCGCCGTCAACCGGGCGGCCGCCGGGCAGGCTTCCGCGCTCGGGGTCCGGACCGTGCGGTCCTGTTCGGGCGGGCTGATGCGCTGGTCCAAGGACTCACGGCCGACCGAAGAGTACCTGCGCCTGACGGCCGAGGCCCTGCGCGCACAGAAGGACATGCTCCGGGACCACGGCGTCGTCCTGGCCGTCGAGACCCACTTCGAGTTCACCTCCTTCGAGCTCCTGCGCCTGTTCGACATGTGCGGCGCGTCGCCGGGGGAATACCTGGGCATCTGCCTCGACACGATGAACCTCCTGACCATGCTCGAGGACCCGGGCCTGGCGACGGACCGGCTTCTGCCCTGGGTCGTGACGACTCACATCAAGGACGGAGGGCTGGCGCTGACGGAGGACGGCTTGGTCTCGTTCACGGCGGAGGCCGGGCGCGGCGTCCTGGACCTCCGCGGCCTCATCGAAAAGCTCGCCGCCGCCCATCCGGACATCAACCTGACCCTCGAGGACCACGGCGGGGATTTCTTGATTCCCGTGAACGACCCGGAATTCCTGTCCGGCTTCCCGGACCTGACGGTGACGGAACTCGTCCGGCTCCTGGGGCTGGCCGCCCGGACCCGGACCCTCATGGAGGGAAGAAAGCTGGCCGTCGTCAGCCGCGACCGCTGGCCCGAGGTCTGCGAGCACAGGGTCAAGAACGGCCTGAAGGCCGTCCGCAAGATCATCGGGAAAGGCTCGGGGTGAGCCGGTCATGGCCGCGCACGCCAGATTCCGTTTCCGCTCGAGCGCCGAGCTCAAAGCCAAAGCCGGGGAGCTCGGGCTCGACCTTCCGTTCGAGGACGACATCTCCCCGCTGTTCGAAGCGGTCGTCGTCGCCGGCCGGACCCTTCCCAACCGGCTGGCCGTCCTGCCCATGGAAGGGGCCGACGCCGAGGCTTCGGGCGCGCCGTCGGAGATGACCCTCCGCCGTTACCGGCGGTTGGCCGCGGGCGGCAGCGGCCTCGTCTGGTTCGAGGCCACCGCCGTCGGGCCGGAAGGGCGCTCCAACCCCCGTCAGCTCATGCTCACGGAGGGGACCGTCGCGGCCTTCTCCCGGCTGGTCGCGGAGGTCCGGGCCGCGGCGGCCCGCGCCCCCGAGGCCAAGGGCCGGCCTCTGCTCATCCTCCAGCTGACCCATTCGGGACGCTTCTCCAAGCCGCAGGGGACGCCCCAACCGGCCATCGTCCACCGCAGCCCCTACCTCGATCCCTTGCACGGGCTGCCGCCCGACTTCCCTCTTCTCACGGACATGGAGCTCGAGACCGTCAGGGACGATCTGGTCGAGGCCGCCGAACTGGCCGCGGCCGCGGGTTTCGACGGCGTCGATATCAAGGCCTGCCACGGCTATCTCCTCTCGGAGCTCCTGGCCGCCCACACCCGGACCGAGAGCCGCTATGGGGGGACCTTCGAAGGCCGGACGCGTCTGCTCCTCGAGACGATCCGCACCATACGACGGGACGACCCCGGCCTCCTCCTGACGAGCCGCGTCAGCGCCGCCGACACGGTCCCCTTCCCCTACGGCTTCGGGATGGACCCGGACTCTCCGGCAACCCCCCGCCTCGAAGAGCCGATGGCCCTCATCTCGAAGCTCGTCGAAGCCGGGGTCGGGCTGCTGGCCTATTCGCTGGGCATCCCTTACTGGAAGCCCCAGTACGGACGGCCGTTCGACACGCCCATCCCCGGAGGGAAAACCCCCGACGAGCATCCGCTCGAGGGCGTCGCCCGGCACCTGCGGGTGGCGACGGAGATCCAGCGGGCCTTCCCCGATGTCCCGGTCGTCGGGGCCGGCTACACCTGGCTGCGGCGGTTCTTCCCCCACGTCGCGGCGGCCATGGTCCGGGCCGGGAGGACGGCCGTCGTCGGCCTCGGGCGGGGGGCCCTCGCCTACCCCGATCTGGCCGCCGACCTGGCCGGAAAGGGCCGGCTCGACTCCCGCAAAGTCTGCACGACCTGCTCGCTCTGCTCGCTCCTCCTCCGGCAGGGCGGGCCGTCGGGTTGCGCCCTCCGGGACGCGGAGGTCTACGGGATCTCCTGAGGGGTCGGACCTCGACGATTGACGCCCGGAGGCCGGTTGGTATATTTTTTTAGCGACATGCAGGAGATCTGATCCGAAATGGAACACAGCTTCGCGCGGGTCGGACGGACGGCGTTCCCCGTTCACTCCGTGAATACTCTGGTCGTCGGCAGCGGGGCGGCCGGCCTCAACGCGGCCGTCCGGCTTCACGGGTACGGCCAGACCGGCGTCGCCGTGGTCACCGACCGCTTCGGCGCCGGGACCTCGAACAACTCCGGGTCCGACAAGCAGACCTACTACAAGCTGTCCCTGGCCGGGGACCGGCCCGACTCCCCGTTCGACATGGCCCGCGACCTCTTTGCCGGCGGCTCGATGCACGGCGACATCGCTTTGGCCGAGGCCCAGGGATCGCTCGAGGCCTTCTTCCACCTGGTCGGGCTCGGCGTCCCCTTCCCCCACGACCGCTTCGGCGCCTACGTCGGCTACAAGACCGACCACGACCCGCGCCAGCGGGCCACGTCGGCCGGCCCCCTGACCTCGAACCTCATGTTCCGGGCCCTGGCTGCCGAGGTCCGGCGGCGCCGGATCCGCGTCTTCGACCGCCACGAGGTCATCGCTCTTCTGACCGAACGGGAAGGCCGGACGAGGAAGGTCGCCGGCGCGGTCGCCCTCGACCGGGGAACAAACGAGGCGGGGAAGCCGGGCTTCGTCCTGTTCAACGCGACGAACGTCGTCCTGGCCACGGGCGGGCCGGGCGGGATGTACGAGCACTCCGTCTATCCCGAAAGCCAGACGGGCTCTCACGGCCTGGCGTTCGAAGCCGGCGCGGTGGCCCACAACCTGACCGAGTCCCAGTTCGGGCTGGCCTCGGTCAAGTTCCGCTGGAACGTGTCCGGGAGCTACCAGCAGGTCGTGCCCCGGTATTTCTCGACCGACGCCGCCGGAGGGGACGAGCGCGAGTTCCTGAACGGCTTCTTCCCCGACATGGGGCGCCTGGCCACGGCCGTCTTTCTGAAGGGTTACCAGTGGCCTTTCGACCCGCGCAAGGCTCTCGACCACGGATCGTCCCTCATCGACGTCCTGGTCTACGAGGAGACCGTCGCCAAGGGCCGGAGGGTGTTCATGGACTTCCGGCGCAACCCGTCGGGGAGCGGCCGGGTCGCGGACTTCGAGCTGAGGATGTTGGCTCCCGAGGCCTACGGATACCTGGAAAGATCGGGGGCTCTCCTTCCGACGCCTATCGCCCGGCTGAGGAAGATGAACCGGCCGGCCGTCGAGCTCTACAAAGCCCACGGCATCGACCTCTCCCGCGAGCCGCTCGAAGTGGCCGTCTGCGCCCAGCACAACAACGGCGGGTTCAAAGGCTCGCTCTGGTGGGAATCCAACGTCCGGCGCCTGTTCCCGGTCGGGGAGGTCAACGGGACCCACGGGGTCTACAGGCCGGGCGGCTCGGCTCTCAACGCGGGCCAGGTCGGCAGCGCCCGGGCGGCCCTGTTCATCGCCAGGAGGTGCGCGGAGGCGCCGCCGGCCGTCAGCCGGTTCATCAAGGCCGTGGGGCCCCAGGTCCTTGAAAAATTCGGCCTGGCCCAGGCCATGATGGGACGAGGAGACAAAGAGGCGGCCGTCTCTCCTCGGGCCTGCCTTCGCGATGTCCGAGCAAGGATGTCGGCCTGCGGCGCGGCGGTCAGGGACCCCGGCCAAGTCCGTGTCGAAAAGGCCCGGGCCTGGGAACTGTGGCGGAAGGCCCGCCGGGGGATCCGGGTCGGGTCGGCGAAGAGACTGGCGGCGGGCTTCAAGGCGTTGGACCTGGTCCTCACGCACGCTCTTTACCTGGAGGCCATCGCCGAGTATTCGGACAAGGGAGGCCGGAGCCGGGGCTCCTATCTCGTGCCGGACCGCGGCGGGGCCAAGCCCGACCCCGGCCTCGACGACCGCTGGGCTTTTTCACTGGCCTCACCGGATGATTTTGTCGGCCGCAACGTCCTCGAGATCGGGCTCGACGGGAACGGGCGGGTCCGCAAGAAATGGGTCCCCGTCCGGCCCCTGCCCGCTCCGGCGGGCTGGTTCGAGACGGTCTGGAACGATTTCCTGAAGGACAGGATCGTCGTCAAGGAGGAGTGAGAGTGACCAAGAGAGCGCGCCTGCCGGGCCCCGTGGCCGTTGTCACCGGCGCCGGGCGGGGCATCGGCCGGGGCATCGTCATCGAGTTGGCCCGGGAGGGCTTCGACGTCGCCGGGATCGACATCGTCTTCGAGCCCCGCAACACAAGGAAAGGGCTGTTCGAGGTCAAAAATACGGTCGAGGCGCTCGGGAGGCGTTTTTTGCCTCTCGGAGGGGACGTCGCGGACATCGGCGCCCATGAGCTCATGCTCGACGCCGTAGAGGGCGAGTTCGGCCGGCTGGACGTTCTGGTCAACAACGCCGGCGTGGCCCCCGCGAAGCGAAGGGATATCCTCGACACGACGGCGGAGAGCTGGGACCGGCTGATGTCCGTCAACGCCCGGGGAGCCTTCTTCCTGACCCAAAAGGCCGCCAGACGGATGATCGGCCGGCGGGAGGACGGCGGCGGCGCGCCGCCCTGCATCGTCTTCATCACCTCGATCTCGGCCGTCGTGTCCTCGACGGCGCGGGCCGAGTACTGCATGTCCAAGGCCGCCCTGAGCATGGCGGCGACCCTCTTCGCCCACGCCCTGGCCCCTCTCGGCATCGGCGTGTACGAGATCAGGCCGGGCATCATCGCCACCGACATGACCGCCGGCGTCAAGTCCAAGTACGACCGGCTCATCGCCCAAGGGACGGTCCCCCAAGGGCGATGGGGCCTGCCCGAAGATGTCGGCCGGGCCGTGGCCGCGCTGGCCAGGGGAGCGTTCGCTTTCTCGACCGGAGCCGCCATCGAGGTCAGCGGGGGCATGAACATCCGGCGCCTCTAAGGTCCGCCGGCCGCCGGGCCTCCGGTTTACCGCGGACCGGCTCTGTGATAAATTGGACCGGAACGGAGGGCAAAGAATGAGCGCAAGACGAACCCAAGGCCGCATTTTCTGGGGACTCCTGCTGATCGTCCTGGGCGTCCTCTTTCTTCTCGACCGGATGGACCGTCTGGACTTCGGGGACCTCATCGGCCGCTACTGGCCGGCCGTCTTCATCCTCATCGGGATCTCCATCCTGATCAATAACACCCGCGAGAACTCCGGAGCGGGTATTTTCTTCATCCTGTTCGGCGGTTTTTTCCTGCTGATGAGGCTCAGGATCCTCGATCACTCGGTCTGGCACTACGCCTGGCCCGTGGCCATCATCGCCGTCGGCGCCTGGATCTTGTTCAAGCCGGCCCTGGGTCCGGGCAAAAAAAAGATCCCTGAAGTGATCGAAGACGACCTGGACCT
>JAWOHF010000171.1:0-4787 GCA_046496285.1 Candidatus Aminicenantota bacterium | reverse complement strand
TTTCGCCTTCGGCGGCCTCGCCCTCGCGCATAACGGCAATCTGACCAACGCCATGGGCCTTCGCCGCCGCTTGGTCGATGCCGGCTGCCTCTTCCAGTCGACCAGCGACACAGAGGTCGTCGTCCACCTGATCGCCCGGTCCACCGCGCGCAGCATCGTCGAGCGGCTGGTCGACGCCCTGAACCAGGTCGAGGGCGCCTACTCGCTCATAGCACTCCACGACGACGGCATCATCGGCGCCCGCGATCCGCTCGGCGTAAGACCTCTGGTCCTCGGCCGGCTCGGCGACACGCTGATCCTGGCCTCCGAGACCTGTGCCCTCGACATCATCGGCGCCGACCTCGTGCGCGACGTCGAGCCCGGCGAGGTCGTGATGATCGACAAGGACGGCCTGCGCTCGCACTTTCCTTTCAAACGGCTCGCCCGGCGCTTCTGCATCTTCGAGTATGTCTACTTCTCGCGCCCCGACAGCACGCTGGACGGCAAGGGCGTCTACGATGTCAGAAAGCGCATCGGCGAGGAGCTGGCCCGCGAAAGCCCGGCCCCGGCCGACGTCGTGGTGCCTGTGCCCGACAGCGGCGTGCCGGCCGCCATCGGCTTCGCGCAGGCCGCCAACCTGCCCTTCGAGCTCGGCATCATCCGCAATCACTATGTCGGCCGCACCTTCATCGAGCCCACCGACAACATCCGCCACTTGGGCGTGCGCCTCAAGCACAACGCCAACCGCACGACCTTGGCCGGCAAGTCCGTGGTGCTGGTCGACGACAGCATCGTCCGCGGCACCACCTCGACCAAGATCGTCGACATGGTGAAGGCGGCGGGTGCCACGGCCGTGCATATGCGGATCGCCAGCCCCCCAACCACCAACAGCTGCTTTTACGGCGTCGACACGCCCGAGCGCAGCAAGCTGCTCGCGGCCCAGCACACGCTCGCCGAAATGGCCCGGCTGATCGGCGTCGACAGCCTGGCCTTCCTCTCGATGGACGGGCTCTACCGAGCCGTGGGCGAGCCCTCCCGCAACAACGACCGCCCGCAATATTGTGATGCCTGCTTTTCCGTTCGCCCAGATCGGGTTCCACGGCGAGTTCAAGGACCGCGTCGAGATGGGCTATTACGAGGCCGGGCACATGATGTACATCCACAGGCCCTCGATCGAAAAATTCAAGAAGGACATCGCCGGCTTCATCGCCCGGTCCGCGGGGAAATAAATCGCGCGACGCCGGAAAGCGGTAAGGCCCCGCCCGGTCGGGAAGAGATTCTCCGCTCAGAAGAGGAAGGCCACGGCGACGGCCGTTACCAGGATCAGAGCGAAACCCGGCAGCAGGGCCCGCCCCAGCGGCTTCGAGCCGACCGAGAAGACGATGGCCCCCTTGACGGCCGTGTTGGAAACGGCCGCCAGGACGATGGCCCGCTCGGCCGTCTCCAGGCCCAGGTTCCCGGCCCGGCTCAGCTCGGTCATCGACAGCGTGATGGCGTCCACATCGGCCAGCCCGGAAAGGACGCTCGAGGCGTAGACGCCGACGTCGCCGAGGTAGAGCTGGGCGGCCCGGGCCGCGAGCAGGATCGCCCCGTACAACAGCCCGAAGGTGACGGCCGGCTTCAGCTCGAACGGGTTCGTGACCCGCACCTCTTCCTGGTCGTCCGCGTGGGGCGCCATGTGCAGGTAGAGGCCGTAGGCCAGCCCGGCGACGGCGGCGGCCAGCAGCGGCGGCCACAGGTGCCGCAACAACGGCGGATGCACGACGGCCACCCAGACCAACATGCGGCCGAACATGATGGACCAGGCGACGATAACCGCCAGGGCGAACGGCTTGGCCAGGGCCTCGCTCTTCTTGCTGCGCTGGGCGAAGCTCAGCGTCGTGGCCGTGCTCGAGACCAGACCGCCCAGAAGCCCCGTCAGGCCGATGCCGCGCCGCGGGCCGACCAGCTTGTAGAGCACATAGCCGGCGAAGCCGACCCCGGAGATGAGCACGACCATCAGCCAGATCTTGTGAGGGTTGAGGACGTCGAAGGGGGGCGCCAGGAAGGTCCGGTTGGGGAGCACGGGCAGGACGATGGCCGTGATCAGGGCGAACTTGAGGGCCGCGACGATGTCCTCGCGCGTCAGCCGCTCGACGAAGCCGTGGAGCTCGATCTTTAAGGAGAGCAGGGCCGCCGTCACGACGCCCAGGGCCACGGCCAAGGCCAGCTCGTTCCAGAAGCACAGGGCCCCGGCCAGGACCGTGACCAGGACGGCAACCTCGGTCGTGAGGCCCATTTCGCCCTTGGCCGCCAGGACGGCGTAGGACACGGCCATGTACGCCCCGACGACGAGAAGCAGGGCGATGAACGGCCACGGCGACCGGAGCAGGTCGGAGACATGGGCCCCGGCGCAGCCGGTCAGTCCCAGCAGGGCGAACGTGCGCACTCCGGCCACGGTCTTCGGCTCGGGCTTTCCGGAGACATTGTAGCTGTGCTCGCGCTGCAGGCCGACGAGCATGCCGATGAACAGGGCGACGCCGAAACGGTAGAAGAGCGAATAGGGGCTCATGTCGCCCCTATTTTACAAAAAAGCCGGCGGGCCGCAAGGCCCTTCGCGGCCGCGGCTTGTCGGGAAGCCGAAGCATTCTCTTGAAAAAAGCGCCGGACAAGGCATAATAAGACCCATGAAAAGCTCGGATCTGTTCTCCTCGCGCTGGGGCATCGTCTTCGCCGGCCTGGGGATGGCCGTGGGCACGGGGAACCTGTGGCGGTTCCCCCGGATCGTCGCCCAGTACGGCGGCGGGGCCTTCATCATCCCCTGGATGATCTTTTTGTTCATCTGGTCCATCCCGCTGCTGACCATCGAGATGTCCATCGGCAAGAAGACGCGGCGGAGCGTCGTCGGCTCTTTCCGCGAGATGATGGGCGAGAAGTACACCTGGATGGGCCTGTTCACGGCCTTCGTCCCGACGGCCATCACGTTCTACTACGCCGTCGTCACCGGATGGTGCCTGAAGTACTTCCTGGCCTCGGCCTTCCAGGGCCTCATCCAGAAGGACACCATCACGTACTGGCGGCTGTTCACGTCGTCATGGGAGCCGCTCATCTACCATGTGGGGGCCCTGGTCCTGGGCTGCGCCATCATCTACTCGGGCATCGTCAAGGGCATCGAGCGGACCAACAAGATCCTCATCCCGGCCTTGTTCGGCATCCTCCTCATCAGCATCGTCCGCGTCCTGACCCTGCCGGGCGCCTCGGCCGGGCTCAACTTTCTCTTTTCCCCGAACCTGTCCCTGCTCGGGGACTACCGGATCTGGCTCAACGCCCTCAGCCAGTCGGCCTGGTCCACGGGCGCGGGGTGGGGCCTGATCCTGACCTACGCCATCTATTCCCACAAGAACCAGAACCCCGTGCGCACGGCGGCCACCCTGGGCTTCGGCGACAACACGGCCTCGCTGCTGGCCGCGACCCTCATCGTGCCGACGGTCTTTTCCTATTTCTCGGGACCCGCCTTTTCTCAGGACAAGGTCATGGAGGTCCTCAAGACCGACAACCTGGGCCTGACCTTCATCTGGATCCCCCAGCTGTTCGCCAAGATCCCGGGCGGGGCGCTGTTCCTGGCCCTGTTCTTCCTGGCCCTTTGCTTTGCCGCCCTGACCTCGCTCATCTCCCAGCTCGAGCTCATCGCCAGCGTGTTCATCGACGCCGGGTTCACGAGAAAGCGGGCCGTTCTGACCGTCGGCGTCCTCTGCCTGGTCATGGGCCTGCCCTCGGCCCTCAGCCTGGCCTTCTTCAACAACCAGGACTGGGTCTGGGGCCTGGGCCTGATGGTCAACGGCCTGTTCCTGACCTTCCTGGTCCTCAAGGTCGGACCGCGAAAGTTCCGCGAGGAGGTCATCTCCACGCCCGAGTGCCCGGTCCGGCTGGGCCGGTGGTTCGATTTCCTGGTCGGGGTCATGCTCCCCGTCCAGGTGGCGGTCATGCTCGGCTGGTGGTTCTATTCCGCTTATTCCGGCGATCCCGAGCACTGGCTCAAGATCTTCTCCGTGTCATCGCTCGGGACGGTCTTCTTCCAGTGGGCCGTGGCCATGGCCGTCTTCTTCTTCCTGAACAAGACCCTCAACGCGAGGTTCAAGAAATATGAAACCTGACGCCCTCGTATTCATGATCGTGGTCTTCGGCCTGTGCCTGGGCGGATTTCTCCTCTGTTTGTTCGCCGCGGAAAAGAAGAAGCCGTGAGCGGGCCGGCGACGGCCCTCATGCCCGGCACGGGCTCTCCGGATCAAGAGGACTTTACGGCCTGGGTCAGAACGACCTCGACCCGGCGGTTCTTGGACCGATTGGCCTCGGTGTCATTGGGGGCCACGGGGTTCTCGGGGCCGAAGCCCTGGTACTTCATGCGGCTCGCGGCAACGCCCTGCCCGAGCAGGAACTCGTAGACGGCCCGGGCCCTGTCGGACGACAGCCTCATATTGGTCTCGGAGGAGCCCGTCGAGTCCGTGTAGCCCTCGATGCTCAGGTTCATGTTCGGGAAGACCGTCAGGATCCCGGCCAGCTTGGCGACCGAGACCTGGGAGGCCGGCATGAGGGTCGCTTTGCCGATATCGAAGAGGATGCCCGAGAGGCTGACGATGACGCCGCGGGCCGTCTCGGTCGTCTCGGCGACCGTCGACAGGGCTCCCTTGAGCATGCCGGCCAGCTCGTCGCGCTCCTTCTTGATGGCCTCGCGGTCGGCGGCGATCTCGTCCCGCTCCGCGGCCAGCTTCTCGGTGAGCTGGGCCAGGGTCGCCGTCTCGCTGGCCAGGGCCTGACGCTGCAGCTCGACC